>QAKZ01000024.1 GCA_003150175.1 Coriobacteriia bacterium | reverse complement strand
TGGAGTAAGCGCAGATGTACTCGTAGATAGCCCGTTGACGCTTGCCGATCTTGCCCTTAGCCATGGGTGCCTCCTTTGTCCGTGAGCCAATGCTACCGCAAACAAATGTTTTCTGCAAACGGGCGTTCGATTATTCTTGACGAGAACATGTGTGCGTCTTACGATACATACAGATGTACGCACGAACATTTGTCCACTGTAATTCTTGTCCCGTCCCCTCCGTATAAAGGAAAGCGTAAAAACGCGGACGGAAAGGCAGCCACACGATGGAATCAACGATCAAGCAGAACCTCGCAGGTTTCGGTTTCGACGGGACGAGCGCCCTGAAGGCCGAGGCGGCCCCACGGCTTTACCTGATCGAGGGCGGGCGCGGCAAATCGGCGGAACCAATTGCAGACGCTGCCGCAAAGAACACCCCGTTCCCGGTGCTTTGCGCAATCCTTTGCGTCGCGGGAGCCGTGTTCCTGGCTTGTGCCGTGTACGCGATGGATGCCGTCCGCGCCTCAACGGTCGCGAACATTCTGCAGGACGCGCCAACCGAGCAGGTTCTCGTCGCCTCTGGGGACACTATCTGGGGCATCGCCAGCGAGCATTGCCCCGAAGGCGCCTCGACGTCGGACGTCGTCGACTGGATCCGCAGCCGCAATTCTCTCCAGGAATCGAATCTGGAAATTGGCCAGCGCCTCACCGTCCCGGAGCCCGCATCTGTGTGATACGGTTAGGGCAGCCTATGCAAGGAGGACAAACGTGCGCTGCCCCCGATGTGGATTCAGCGAATCGAAGGTCGTCGATTCAAGGCCGTCCGAGAACAACGATGCCATCAGGCGCCGCAGGGAATGCGCCAAGTGCGGTTTCCGTTACACGACCTACGAGCGCTGCGAAGAGACCCCTCTGATCGTCATCAAACGTGATGGTCGCAAAGAGACCTTTGAACGCCAAAAGCTCATGCGCGGGCTCTTTGCCGCGACGGTAAAGAGGAACGTCGACGTTAGCGTCCTCAACGGCCTCATCGACGATATCGAGGCCGAGCTTCGCGACGGCGGCATCACCGAGGTCTCTTCGATTGACATCGGGAATATGGTCATGAAGAAGCTCATGAAGGTCGACAAAGTCGCTTATATTCGGTTCGCCTCCGTGTATCGCGAGTTCAAGGATGTCGACGACTTCATGGAAGAGCTGAGGAGCATCGCCGATGAGTGATCGCATCAAGCTTCCCATCAAGAGACTCGATCCGTCCGTTGAGCTCCCGAGCTACGCATACGATGGCGACGCCGGGCTCGACCTGCGATCCAATGAGGACGTGACGCTCGAGCCCTTTGAGCGCAGGCTCGTCGCGACGGGCCTGGCCATAGCGATTCCCGACGGTTACGCTGGCTTCGTGCAGCCTCGCAGCGGCCTTGCGCTTCGCGAGGGGCTCTCGATGGCGAACACGCCTGGCCTCATCGATGCCCATTACCGCGGAGAGCTCAAGGTATGCGCCATAAACCTGGATCCTCATAATCCTATTCATATTGAGCGCGGCGAGCGCATTGCCCAGCTCGTGATCCAAAAAGTTCCCGTCGTCGTACTCGAGGAAGTCGATGAGCTGGACGAGACCGATCGCGGTTGCGGTGGATTCGGCTCCAGCGGCGTGTGATCCTTTGTTTTCGGGTAGACCTCCCTTGAGCCACGCAATCAGCTAAGGGAGGTTATTTATGCCGACACACGACCTTGTTATCGTAGGATCCGGTCCCGCCGGGACCGCCGCAGCCCTGTACGCCCGTCGTCAGCTCCTCGATGTTCTCGTCCTCGAGAAGGCGTCGTACGGAGGGCAGCCGCTTCTTACCACGGAGATCGAGAATTACCCCGGGATTCCCAAGGTGAACGGGTATGACCTCATGGAATCCATGCGCAAACAGGCGGAGGATGCGGGTGCCCGATTCAATACAGCCGAGGTCAAGCATGTATATAAGCGACCGGACGGAGCATTCTCAATCGCTACGCATGACGGCCCGACGACGTCTCGAATGGTTATCTGGGCCTCCGGATCGGCTCCGCGGCAGGCTGGATTTGACGGAGAAACCCGTTTTACGGGACGTGGGGTCTCGTATTGCGCGACCTGCGACGCGATGTTCTACAGAAAAAAACTAGTGTTCGTATGCGGGGGAGGGAACACTGCTGCCGAGGAAGCTCTTGTTTTATCTCGCTTTGCCTCAAAAGTCGTCTTGCTTGTAAGAAAAGATCACATGCGTGCACAGAAATCGCTGCAACAGAAACTTCAGGATGCCGACAACGTTGAGCTCCGGTACAACACAAGGATCCTCAGTCTTGCCGGCGACGAGCTCCCAAGTTCGATCACGATTCAGAACACGGCAAATGGCGAGACCTACAAGGAAACCTACGATGAAGGTTCCTTCGGCGTGTTCGTCTTTGTAGGAATGCAGCCTCAAAACGATGCCGTTGCGGAGTTGGTTCAACTAGATGCCTCAGGACACATCATCACCGACGAGCTCATGCAAACGTCCACTACAGGTTTGTACGCCGCAGGAGACTGCCGTGCTAAGTATCTGCGCCAGATCGAGACCGCGACATCGGACGGTGCGATCGCAGCATCACGAGCAGCAGAGTATCTCACGAGCCTTTGAACTCCCCTACATTAAATACGTGATAATATATCTTATGTAAACTAGCTATACCACCAACACTGAGTGACAGTCATTGCGTGATGGGTGTCACAGAAAGCTGCAGCCAATGACTGTCACTCAGTGTTGGTGATCAATTGAGAGACGGGCGGGTCATGAGGTTGAGCTTCATGGTGACGTCGTCCTCGGCTTCGGAATCCATGATCATGAGGAGCTCGTCGAGGGCTTCGATTCTCATGTCTCCGGTCGGAATCAGCTCGGAAGAAGCGCGGGCAACCAGCACGACCCTGCAGCCGTCCGGCCACGGCACATCAGAGACCCTCATCCCCTCGAGGCGGCTCCCGGCGCCTACGTGGATTATCTTCACGATCTTCTGGCCCGTGAGACCGCTCACTGCAGGGTTATCCGCCTGGACACCGAGCTGCTTGGACAGCAGGTGCTCATAGAACGGGTCGGTCTTCGTCAAATTCGCGACCATGTAGGAAATTATAGACACGAGCGAGACGGAGAGCATGGCATCGAGCGAGCCCGTGAGCTCGAACACGAGCACCACTCCGGTAACCGGCGCGCGGACGACCGACGAGAACAGCCCGGCGATGCCGAGCGCGACGAAGTTCGGGTAGTACGTCATGTCGAAACCGAAGAACCCGCTGGCGCAAAGCGCGAACGCGCTGCCGATAAGCGCACCCATGACGACCAGCGGAAACAGCGTTCCTCCCGGAGCGCCTGACCCGAACGAGATCGTCGCGAAGAGGTACTTCCCCACCAGCAGCGCGACGACCGAGCCGAACAGCAAACCGTTCGGCTTCACGATCTGCTCGAAGATCGCGTCCCCGCCGCACATAAGCTCCGGCCATGAGAACGCGGCCACGCCCGCGAGCATAAACGGGATAACGAGCCGCAGGTACGGGTTCAGTTTCTTGATTCTGCCATAGAGGCCCTGGCATGCGAACATCCCACGGTTGTGGAGCGCGCCGAGCACGCCGCAGATGACGGCGAGGATGACGACGAGCGCATAGTCGATATGCGGAAGGTCGTGCACGAACGTGAGGCTCATGACAGGGGCGACGCCGAGCACGCCGGACATCAGGTAATCCGCGACAAGCGATGATGCCATGACCGAAATGATGAGAGATGCCGTGAACTCCTTGTGGATCTCCTCTAAGGCGAAGAGCACCCCGGTGAGCGGAGCATGGAACGCAGCGGACATTCCGGCGGCGGCGCCGCAAGTCACGAGGAGGCGCTCTTCTCCCCTCTTGCGCCTGAACAGTTTTGAGACGGCTTTGCCGGCCATGCCGCCCAGCTGAACGCTCGGGCCCTCGCGGCCCATAGAGAGGCCGGCGAAGGCGCAAGCGGTCCCCTCAACGAACTTGGCGGCGATCACGCGATGCCAGGGCATATCCATGCGGTCAATGACCTCGGCGTCAACCTGCGGGATTCCGGAGCCTGACGTCGAGGGCTCCCAGCGCACGAGCGTGCCCACGATCGCCACGAGCACGAGCAGAGCCAGAAACCACAGCCCCATGAGCGACAGGTCGCCGTTGATGGCCCCTGTGATCGCGCGCAGGAGCTTCTCGGCATTCGAGAGCGAGAGCCGGTACAGCGTGACCACTCCCCCGCCCGCAAGGCCGACGAGCACGCCCTCGACGATCAGGTCGATTTGAAAGCGACGAGAAAAACGCCTCGACACGGTTGCCGAGGCGCTCTTCTCCTTGCTGTTATTCACATTGAACTCCAAGCAAGAGAATGATTAATAGGGGCCGCCGCCGATGAAGCTCCACAGCGAGGTGGTCCTCACGCTGTAGCCGGGCTTCGGTGCGTCGACCATGGTGCCGCCACCGAGGTAGATGCCCACGTGGCCCTCGCTCGTGAAAACGAGGTCGCCGTAGTTGAGCTGTGACATGTCGGTCTTCCAGTCGCCGGTCGACTGGAGGGAGGCGATCATGTCATAGGTGGTGCGACCGCGCTTGTAACCGTAGCTGTAGCACACAAGGCCGGAGCAGTCGAAGGAGTCGGGGCCGACCGCGCCGCTCACGTAGGGCTTGCCGATCTGCGCGAGCGCCGTGGAGACACCGCCGCCGCCATACGAGCTGCCGCCGCCGTTCGAAGGCTTGCTCGAGCTGCCAGAGTTGGAATTGCTGTTATTGGGCTTCGGCTGGGACGGCTTGGTCTCGGAGGGCGTGGTCGGGACGGTCTCGGCGGCCTGGTCCTGCTTAGCCTGGTCCTCCTGGTTGACCTGCGAGTCCTTTGCCGCGGACGCCTGAGCCTGCTGCTCGTTGGTCTGCTTAGCGGTCTGGACCGCCGCGGCAACGGCGGAGTTCTGCTGCGCCGCGACCGAAGCCACCTGGGCCTGAAGCTCGGAGTCGAGCGAATTGTAGTAAGAAGTGGCCTCGCTCACGCGAGAATCGTACTCGGAGGCCTGCGACTGAAGGTCCTCGACCTTCTGGTTCTGCTGAGCCTGACGCTCCTCGAGCTCAGACTCCTCCTGCTTGAGCTGAGCCTCCATCGACTTGACGGACGAGATCACCTCGGCGCGCTGCTCGGATACTTTGTCGAGGTAGACCACACGGCTCACGAGGTCGTCGACGCTCGTGGACCCAAGGATGAAGTCGAGCGTGGAGGTCGATCCCTGCTTGTAATACGAGCGCATGATGTCGGAAAGCTCGCCGCGCTTGGACGTGAGGTCGTTCTGGGTCTGCTCGACCTCGCCCTGCTTCGCGCTGAGCTCCTGGGAGGTCTTCACCACGTCGTCGGTAGCGGTCTGGAGCTCGGACTGGATGCTCGAGAGCTGGCTTCCGAGGTCGGAAAGACGGGCAGCGGCGGCGTCGACGTCGGACTGGCTGACGGCGAGGGCCGGGGCAGCGCCGATCCCGAAGGTGAGCGCGGCCGCCAGGCCGGCGGTAACCACAGTCTTGCAAAAACGCATGTAGGCATCTCCTAGAGATGAAGTAGATAACAGATCAACTAAGATAGATTAACGATACTACAAACCCCGCCGGTCTCATAGAAAGCCAGCGGGGTTCCACATTTCTTTGTAATGAATCCGTTATTTGACCTGGACGAGCGAGAACACATCCACGCCCGGGAAATCCTTCGCGAGAAGGTCGCGCGGCTTGAGGAACTCGAGCTCGAGGATGAACCCGAAGCCTACGATCTGGGCACCGGACTTGCCGCAGAGCTTCGCGGCCGCCTCGGTGCTGCCGCCCGTGGCGACGAGGTCGTCGATGATGAGCACCTTGTCGTCGGCGGACAGCGAGTCCTTGTGCATCTCGAGGGAGTCGGTGCCGTACTCGAGCGAATACTCCTGCTTGTAGACGGCGCGCGGGAGCTTACCGGGCTTTCGCGCGGGGACGAACCCGACGCCGAGCTCGTAGGCAACGGCGGAACCGATGATGAAGCCACGCGCCTCGGGCCCCACGACCTTGGTCGCGCCGGCGTCACGGAACCGGTCGGCGATGTCCTTAACGGCCGACTTGAAGGCGACGGGGTCTCCCACGAGCGGCATGATGTCCTTGAAGATCACGCCCGGCTCAGGGTAATCGGGGATGCTGACGATTCGGCTCTCGTAATCGAAGCTCGACATTGGTTCCTTCTTTCTTGGTGAAGCTGGTGGAGATGGACTCCCCTACTCGCCCATTCCCTTGAACTCGTCGCGGACGCGCCGGGCGATGAGCTCGCACCTCACGGCGTTCGTGAGGCCGAGCATGCGGGACAGCGCCTGCTCGAACTGCTGGCGGACCTCCTCCGAGCGCTCGGGCTCGAGGGTCCCGCCCTTCTTTGTGAAGACGGTGAGCGCCTGCTCGAAGGTGGCGGACTCGCGGTTCGCGGCGATCACGTACTGCCTCAGGTTCTTCGCGCCGAAACCGAATCTCCTGAGCTCGTCACAGATGCGGATCAGGGGCAGGTCGCGGCCATCGACGAGGTCACGGCCGTGGGGCGACTTGCGAAGCTGGATGACGCCCGCCTCCGAGAGCTCCCGAACGAACGAGACCGTCGTGCCGCACAGCTCCGGCATCCTGTCGATCGGGTGGAACTTGCCGGCCGTCTCCTCGTCGTCGCGCTGGACCTGGATCGGCTCCGCAGAAAAGCCCGGGATGCCCTCGGAAGGCTTCGGGTCCGAGCCGTGATCGAGTTCCTCCTTGATGACCGAGAGGGGCATGAACCGGTTCTTCTGCAGGTACAGAATGGTCTCGAGGCGCTTGATGTCGCGCTGCGAGTACAGACGGTACCCGCCCGGGGTCCTCGAGGGGTTGATGAGCCCCTCGTCCTGCAGGTACCTGACCTTCGACACGGTGAGGTCGGGGTACTGCGACTGGAGGCGCTTCACGACTTTGCCGATGGTAAGATATCCGGCGTCTGGCATGGGCTCGGCTTACAGGTCGGTCGCGATGCGGGCTTTGCGGGAGTTGGTGTGGAAGACCATGCGGAACGTGCCGATCTGGATGGTCGAGCCGTCCTTGAGGTTGGCCTCGTTCACGATGGCGCCGTCGACCCAGGTGCCGTTGAGGCTGCCCAGGTCCTTGATGGACGCGTAGCCGAGCGCGACGTGCGAGAGGTCGAGGTTGGCATGGTGCCTGGACACGGTCATGTCGTTGAGGAAGACGCTGTTGGCAGGATCGCGGCCGATGGTGATGGCCGGGCCGTTGAGCTCGAAGGTCTCGCCGATCTGCGGACCCTTGACGATGGTGAGGGTGGGCTGGACGGGCTGGGCCGCCGCCATGATATCGGGAACGGTGGCGTCGGCCGAAGGCATACGGAAGATCTCGGTGGCGCCGCTGCTCGCGGGGACGTTCTCGTTGGACATACTCAGTGCTCCCATCGGTGCGGAATCACATTACAAGTTCTTGATCAAAGCTAGTTTATACCGCCTAGCGGCACGCGACCGCGTCCATCTGGACGAGGGCGCCGAGCGGCAGCTCGTCGACGCGGACGACCGAGCGCGCGGGCATCGGCGGGATGAGCCGCTCGCAGTAGACGTCGTCGAAGGCCTGGAGGTCCTTGAGGTCGGTGAGGTAGACGGTGACCTTGGCGATGTCGTCGAGGTCGAGCCCGACCTCAGAGAGGACGGCCTCCGCCTGGTCGAGCACGCGCGAGGCCTGGGCCCGCACGTCGCCGCCCAAAAGCGAGCGTCCGTTGTCGGACAGGGCTATCTGGCCGGACACGAAGACGAGCCTGCCGGCGGTCGTCCCCTTGGAGGCCCGCCCCACAGGGTCGGGGCATCCTGAGGCGTTTACCTGGTACTTCATGGAAAGGACCTCCTTTACTGCGCGAGCAATCGCGCGCCGACGAAGTCGCGGGCCTCGCGAAGAAGCCCCCAACCGTCGAGCTCGGCCGCGGTCGGCTTGACCTGGTCCTTCTCGTCGAGGACGGGGTACCAAGGCAAGAGCTGCCCCATGGCGCGGGCAAGGGAAGCGGAGCCCGCGGGAGCGACCTCGGTGAACGAGAGGAAGCTCCGCCACATCGTGGCCGCGCGGGTGGGCGGGACCATGAGGACGTAGGTGGGCAAAGACGCCCCGGGGAGCGGCGCGCGGGCCGCGACCGCGGGGATCTTGTCCAGGTGGGTACTGCGGACCTGGCCGGGCTGCGGGAGCTCGCGGGGGTGCTCGACGTAGTCGCTCAAAACCTTGGTCGCGGCGTTGCCGGCGAGCAGCAGCGGGTGGAGCATGTCGATAGCGTCCTCGATCTTCGTCCCCTCGTAGGGCGCGAAGCCGTTCTGCTCGATCTGGGCGAGGAATCCGAGCCAGGCGACGACGACCTCGCCACGTCCAGACGGGTCGATGAGCGCATACTCGTTCTCACCCGTGCGGATGACCAACGGAACCGAGGTCAGGGCACCCTCAGCGGTGAGCGCGCACTCCCAGCCGCACTCCCCCGGCTGCAGCTTGGGGCCGCAGAACGCGGCCTCCATCAGCTCGCTCGCATGCGGGCCGTTGATGAGTACATAAGTGCTGCCGGTGAGGTCGCTGACGACGGCGCCGTCGGGGTCGGGGCCGGAGGCCTTCTCGCTGGGGTAAGAGACGGCTCGCATGAGCTTCCCGTCCCCGGATGGCTCGAGGTCGGCGCCGAGGAGCACGTGCTCCTGGTAGAGGGCCCCCATACGGGCCACGCTGGATGTATCTGACATATTGGTCACTCTTTTCGGGTTTAGCGAGAGACGCTGGCGGCGCGCTTGTAGCGGAAGCCCTGGGCGGTGTAGATCCCCGCGGTGATGGCCGAGCACACGATGCCGGCGTAGACCAAGAAGATCCCCAGGCAAGCGGGTTTCGCGTTCAGTCCCGGGAGCCACGAGGCGTCAACCAGGCCGAGGCCGCCGAGGACCGGCAGGCCGAGCAGGCAAAGCGAGAATCCGGACATGAGCAGCGCCGTCGTCACCTTGCCGATGAAGACGACGTCGAGCGGGCGAGTGCGGTACCTGGTGAGGATCGCGCCGCCGATGGCGAGGTAGACGTCGCGCCCGATGACGAAGATCGGGACCCAGAAGGGAAGCTCCCCCACGACGAGGAGGCCGAGGACGCCGGTGAACAAAAGGACACGGTCCATGATCGGGTCCATGATCTTGCCGAGCCAGCTCACGGTCTGGGTCCTGCGGGCGATCTGCCCGTCGAGGAAGTCGGTCACCGCGGCGGTCGCGTAGCACACGAGGGCCACATAGCGGTTCACGCGCCCGCAGAAGAACACGAGGAAGACGACGGTGAGGATGAGCCTGCAGAACGTGATGATGTTCGCGGGCGTGAGGATCTGGGTGGAGGGGTTGTTCGCGCTGCCGACGGGATCGGTCGAGATGCCGAGCGCCTGGTGCTCGGCGGCATCGGCGTCTGCGATCTTCTTTATCCGGTCTTTGAGCAGCTCATACCTAGTTGACACGTTGTGCCTCTCGATGTGTCGAAAGATTATTAGCTCATAGATTCTACCCGAGCAGGCCGATTATATGCGCCTGCGCAAAAAGCACGGGGCCGCGGAGTGTGTCGCGTCGGGGCTGCAGGCGCCCCGTGAGGACATCAGAAATCGGTCGAGAAGGCCGTGTGCTCGAGCAAGCGCGTGAGCACACGGATGCCCTGCGCATACGTCCGCTTGGAGATGCGCTCGTTCACTCCGTGGACGCCGCGCGCCTCTTCTTCCGGGGCGGGCCGGAAGGGGCAGACGCGCATGATCGAGCCGCAGACGCGCTCGTAGCGGACCGAGTCGGTGCCCCCGCAGACGAAGGACGGGACCCACGCGACGCCGGGGTGGAAGTGCTCGAGCGCCTCCTTGAGCTCGGCGTAGCCGGGACCGTCGACGGAGTCGACGCGACCGGCCGGGGTCTCGTGGGCGATCCTCGCCTCGACGCCCGTGCCCGCGATCGCGCGCTCCACGGCGGCGAGGACGTCGGGCCCCGTCGTGCCCGGCAGGAGCCTGAAGTTGACCGTGGCGCGGACGTCCCCGGGCATAACGTTCGCGGCGGTGGAGGCGCCCTCGAGGCAGTCGACCGCGACGGTGGTGCAGACGAACGGGTAGAGCTCCCGCACGCCCGAGGCGGCCTCGGCGATCGCTTGGGCGTTGCCCTCGACATCCCCGACGAGCTCGGCGAACGGAGGCTTCGTGATGTGGGGCGCGAGCGCCTCGAAGGTGCCGGCGACGATGCTTCCCAGCTCGGGCTCGGGCTTCGACGCCGCCAAAAGCGCGACCGCGCGGCACAGGCGCTCGAGCGAGGTCCCGCCGAAGGGGTTCGAGGAGTGGCCTCCCTCCCCGCGAGCGACGAACTCGATGTCGAGGTAGCCCTTCTGGGAGACGCAGATATCGGAGACCGCCGTGCCCGGGGCGCCGTATGCCGCCCCGTCGAAGAGGGTCGTCGTGCCCTCGTCCACGAGGAACGCCGAGCGCAGGCCGCGGCTCTCCATGTGGGCCGCCAAGGCGGTCGCGCCGAGGCTGCGGACCTCCTCGTCCTCACCGAACGCAAGGTAGACGGTGCGACGCGGGGCCCGACCGCTCGCGAGCAGGTGCTCGGTCGCCTCGAGCTCGGCCATCAGCATGTCCTTGATGTCGAGCGCGCCGCGCCCCCAGACCCACTCGTCGTCGATGTCGCCGGAGAAGGGCCCGTGGAGCCACTCGCCCTCGGTCCCGGGGACGACCGGCACGACGTCCTGGTGGGCGATGAGCTGGACGGCATCGAGGTCGGGCTCGGTGCCGGGGACCGTGATGAGCACCGAGTGCCCCACGAGCTCGAAAGCGCCGGCCGCCATGATGTGCGGGAAGCTCGCGCGGATGTGGCCCTGGAGCCTCTCGAACTCTCCCCAGTCTGTCGACTCGGCGCCGGTGTAGACGGTCTTGCAGCGCAGGGCCTCGGCGAGGCGCGAGCAAGCGGCGTCGTAGTCGATGCCGGCATAGTCGTCCTCGTGCGCGAAATAATCGTAGGGGTTGATCTTCTTGGACATACTTCTCCGAAAAAAGCGCAGGTCGCAGACGGATTACTTGTGGGAGGCCTCGAACTTCTTCATGAACGAGACGAGCGTGTCGACGCCCTCGGGGGGCATCGCGTTGTAGATGCTCGCGCGCATGCCGCCCACGAGGCGGTGGCCTTTGAGGTTGACGAGGCCCTCCTTTGCGGCGTCGGCGATGAACTCGGCGTCGAGGTCTTTATCGCCGGTGACGAAGGGGACGTTCATGATCGAGCGGTCGCGGGGCTCGACGGTCGAGCTGAAGAGCGCCGACTCGTTGAGGAAGTCATAGAGGACGCGCGCCTTCGCGCGGTTGCGCTCGGCCATCGCCTCGAGGCCGCCCAAGCCGCGGATCCACTTGAACACGAGGCCACAGACGTAGATGCCCCAGCAGTTGGGCGTGTCGTAGAGCGACCCCGCGTCGGCGTGGGTCTTGAGTCGCAGCATGGTGGGCACGCCGGGAAGGTCGTCGGGAATGAGGTCCTCGCGGACGATCACGATCTGCACGCCGGCGGGCCCGACGTTCTTCTGGACGCCCGCGTGGATGAGCCCGTAGCGCGAGACGTCGACCGGCTCGGAGAGGAACATCGAGGACTGGTCCGCGACGAGCACATGTCCCTTGGTGTCGGGCAGCTCGGGGTAGCGCGTGCCGGTGATCGTCTCGTTCTGGCAGATGTAGACGAAGCTCGCGTCCGGGCGGATGTCCAGGTCGGAGACGTCCGGCACGTAGGAGAATTTCTTATCCGCGGAGGTGGCGAGGAGCTTGGCGTCGCCCAGAATAACGCCCTGCTCGTAGGCCTTCTTTGACCAGTTGCCCGTCACGACGTAGTCGGCCTTGCCGTTCGTCGCGAGGTTCATGAAGACGGTAGAGAACAGCAGCGAGTCGCCGCCCTGGAGAAAGAGCACCTTGTAGTCGTCAGGGATTCCCATGAGCGAGCGCAGGTCGGCCTCCGCCTCTTCGATGATCTTCTGGAACACCGGCGAGCGGTGGCTCATCTCCATAACGGACATGCCGGTGCCGTCGTAGTCGAGCATAGACGCGGCGCATTGGCGAAGCACTTCCTCGGGAAGGACCGCGGGGCCGGCAGAGAAGTTATAGACGCGGGACATATGCCCTCCTCGTTGGTTCGGAAAACAGCCCTTCAATGGTACACGCACCGTGATTGGGCTATTGTTCTTTGAAACAGAAGGGAGACACGAATGCCCACGTTCCTCAACGATTCCCCGGTCTTCGGGCCCGTGCGCAGCCGCCGGCTCGGCGTCTCGCTCGGGGTGAACATGATGCCCGCGACGGGAAAGATCTGCACCTTCGATTGCCTCTACTGCGAGAACGGCCTGAACGAGCAACGCAGGTGCGCCGGGCGCCACAACAGCGCGCAGACGGTGGCCGCGGCGCTCGAGGCGAAGCTGCGTCAGATGCGCGACGAGGGCGAGCTGCCCGACGTCATCACCTTCGCCGGCAACGGCGAGCCGACCGCCGCGCCGGAGTTCCCCGAGGCGATCCGCGCAGCCGTCGCCCTGCGCGACGAGCTCGCCCCGACCGCCAAGATCGCGGTCCTCTCCAACGGGACGATGGCCGCGCGCCCCGAAGTCCACGACGCGCTCATGCTCGTAGACGACAACATCCTCAAGCTCGACACCGCAGACGCGGAATACATCCGCCTGCTCGACAGGCCCGTGGGCCGCTACGACGTCGAGGAGCAGATAAGGGCGTTCGCGTCGTTCGAGGGCCATGTGATCGTGCAGACCATATTCCTGCGAGGCAAGTGGCAGGGGCATGACATGGACAACACCTCCGAGCGCTACGTGGGGCCGTGGCTCGACGCGCTCCGCAGGATCCGCCCGCAGGAGGCGACGATCTACACCATCGCGCGCGACACCCCCGTCGACGGCCTTATGAAGGCCCCGGCAGATGCCATGGACGCCATCGCCGCCCGCGTCAGCGCCCTCGGCATCCCCTGCCAGGTCTCTTATTAAATGTAATGACGAAAAGGGACAGTCCCTTTTCGTCATTACAAAAAAGCCAGCCTGGTTAGCCAGGCTGGCTTGTTAAGTTCTGGTCGGGTGGACTGGATTCGAACCAGCGACCCCTTGACCCCCAGTCAAGTGCGCTACCAAACTGCGCCACCACCCGAATTTGCTGCGCCTTCGCGCGAGAAAACAATTTACCAGCATCGAATCGGAAATGCAAGCGGGAATTTGAAAACTATTTCCGGCCTACTCCTTAAAGCCGAAATCGGGGATCTGGTGCCAGCGTTCGCGGAAGTAGTGAGCTGCGAGCTTGGGCTTGCGGTCGCGGGTAAAGAGGCCCTTCTTGTTGCCTGCCACACGCAGGATGCTCTGGCTCGTGGCGAAGTCGGCGAAGTTCCAGGCCTGCTCCCCCTCCACACAGGGGAACTCGTCCATGACCGGGAAGTTCGCCTTGTAGTAGTCGACCTGGTACTCCTCGGTGTACATGACGGGCGTGGTGTCATGGAGCCCGGCGACCGTGTCGGCGCCGAACTCGGTCAAGACGATCGGCTTGCCGAGCTCCGCCCAGGCCTCGAGCTCGCGGCGCAGCGCCGTCTTCGAGACCTCGAGGTCAGGCCCGCCGAAGTACCAGCCGTACTAGCGGTTGAGGCAGATGACGTCGGAGAGCTTGGCGGAGCAGTCGTTCTGCGGCGTGGTCCCCTGGACGCTCGCGAGGGTGCAGGGGCGCTTCTGGGGGTCGAGCTCACGCGCGAGGTCATAGAGCGGCTTGAAGTACTGTTAAGCCCCCTCGGAGGCGGAGTCGGGCTCGTTGGCGATGCTCCACATGACCACGCACGCGTGGTTCTTGTCGCGCGCGACGAGGTCGCGGATAACCTGCTTGTGGGCCTCTTGCGTCTGCACACCATGAACCGGGTCGAAGGTCGAGACGTGCTCTCCGCCAAAGTTGGCGCCGCCGCCGAACTTGAGGTTCACGCCCACGGCCGTGGTCTCGTCGATGACGACGATGCCCTCGGCGTCGCACAGGCGCATCATCTCCTCACTGTAAGGGTAGTGGCTCGTGCGGAAGCTGTTGGCCCCCTGCCACTACATGAGCGAGATGTCCTTGACGTCCATGGGGAGGTTCTCGCCGCGGCCCGCGGGGAACGTGTCCTCATGCTTTCCGTAGCCCTTGAAGTAGAACGGCCGGCCGTAGATGAGGAACCTCTCGCCGTCGACGCGGACGGTGCGCACGTCATAGGGAAGCTCGTAGACGTCATCGCAGAAGGTGACGCGCACCTGATAAAGATAGGCGTGCCCGGGCTGCCATAGGGTCGCGTGCTCGACCATGAGCTCGCCCTCGGCGCCCGAGGACTCGGCGACCTTCTGGCCTTTGGCGTCGAGGAGCTCCACGCGGCAGTCGGCGTCCCCGGTCGCGGCGACCTTGTACGAGATCGTGGCAGAGGGGTCGTCACCCGTCTCGTCCTGGACGTCAGCGACGAGTTCGATGTCGTCGATGTGCTCCGCAGGGGTCGTGTAGATGCAGACCTGACGGGTGATGCCGGCGTAGTTGAAGAAGTCGAAATTAGGGTTGTTGGCCTTCTTGCCGTCGGAGGGGCTGGACCCCATGCCGCCCATGAGACCCGCCATCATATTCGCCTTGCCGCCCACGGGAAGGGTCGAGTAGTCGATAGGGTTGTCGACGGCGACGGTGAGGAGGTTGTCGCCCGGCTTGAGCCACTCGTTCAGCTGCACCTCGAAAGGCAGGAAGCCGCCAACGTGGCAGCAGATCTCGTGCCCGTTGAGGAACACCTTGGCATGGTGCGTGACAGCGGCGAAGCGCAGCATGACGCGCTCGCCGAGCGCGAAGGACGGGACAGCAATCGTGCGCTGGTAGAAGGCCCAGCCACAGAATTCGCGGAAGTCGACCCCCTCTTTGAGGTCGTTGTAGGAAGACGGGACGGGCATGGTCAGGGGATCGTCGAGCGGCCGGGCCGCCCAGCCGTCGTCGAACGCGTGCCCGTCGTCGAGCTTGAAGTCCCAGATACCGTCGAGGCTCTCGACGAATCACGAGGAAGTCTGCTGGGGATATAGCATGGGATGGCCTTTCTGATGAATGGGTTGCGGGCGCCAGCCGCCCGGGAGGCTTCTGTACGGTCACGTACTTACCCAGCCGGGCTGGCCGGTAAGCCAAGAAGCCCGAGATACTCAAGCCGCGGCGTACAATCTCGCACAGAGAAGCCCGCGGCGTATGCCGCGGGAAGCCGCGCCGGCGCCGTCGCGCACCGCCCGTCCAGATGCCCGAGCCCGTCCCAAGGAGCCTTCATGTCCGAACCTTTCTTCGAGCGCTGCTACGAGGTCGTCAAGCAAATTCCCGAGGGCCGCGTGGCAACCTACGGACAGATCGCGCGAATGCTGGGCGAGCCGAGGCGGGCGCGCTACGTCGGGTACGCCATGCACTCGAGCCCGGGCGTGGCAGGGGGCGTGCCGTGCCACCGCGTGGTCTTCAAGGACGGGATGCTCGCGCCCGGCTTCGCGTTCGGCGGCCCGGGGGCGCAGCGCGCCTTGCTCGAGGCGGAGGGCGTGGGCTTTCTGCCGGACGGCAGGGTAAGGATGGCCGAGCACCAGTGGGAGGCATGACGAAAAGGGACTGTCCCTTTTCGTCATTTCCTTTTCGTCATTTCGGCGGGGGATTGAGGCCGTTGGCGAATTTCGGTAAGAGAGTAATGCATTTTATTCACTAGACTCGGGTCTTAGGGAAGAGCACACGCCATCGATTCGGAGGTTCAAAAATGGCAAGCATATTCGAGCGGATCACCGAGGCTTTCAAGTCGGACGACAGCGAGGTCGTCAAGGAGGCCGTCAAGGCCGCCGCGACCGCCGGCAACATCCTTCAGGCGGTCGGCGGCAAAGAGAACGTCGAGTCCGTGGCCAACTGCGCCACGCGCCTGCGCCTCACCCTGAAGGACACCTCGAAGGTCGACTACGCCGGCTGCATGGCCGCAGGCGCCATCGGTATCGTCAAGCCCGAGGACGAGGCCAACGGCGTCCACGTGGTTCTCGGCTCCGACAAGGTCCAGAACGTCACCGACGCCTTCAAGGAGCTGCTCTAGGCTTTAAGGCAGCGCGCCGAAGGTAGAGGGATCAGCGAACAGATAGCCGCAAGAAAGAAGCGCGTCCCCAGTCAGATGAGGGCGCGCTTCTCTTGTGTCAACACTATGCACAAGCCTTGCATCACGCCGATTTGGTCGCCACGACGTCTGCCCCGGTTCCGGCGACGTCGGCGACGATCACATCGCCGATGCGCACCGGCGCGTGCACACGGGCGCGCAGGATCGCTGCCATGAACTCCATGACCTTGTCCTTGGGGACCTCGCGGGAGGTCTTCACGCTGACCATCCGCTCGGTCGCGCTGCCGATGACGGGGACGGTCGAGGTAACGGTACGTACCGGGGCCGCGATCTCCGCACGGGCATAGGCCTCTCCCCTTTTGCACGAGTTGCCGCGAACGCCCACGACCTCGGTGCCCACGGCCTCAACCTCGACCTGACAGCCCCTCGGGCAGCGGATGCAGGTCAGGGTCCTGCACTGAGCGGACATCACCTGCTCACCTCCTCGAGGCTGACGACGATGCTTTGGATGTCCCCGCACACGGCGAGGTCGGACTTACTCAAGACGACCTCTTCCATCTGTCCTGGGACGAGGATAGGCCTGCGCCTATGCACAAGCCTTGTGCCATCTGCGCACACATCGACCCATTTATCCTCGTAAACGCCCCCGACGCGGAAGCGGAGCGTGAGCTCATCGGGTATCCTCGCGGGATCGATCGACTGCGGGACGGTATAACGAACGCCGCCCGCGGCAACGACTGGGACGCCGCGCGTGCCGCCGAGTGCGTCGCCCCGAGCATACCGAGCGGCATGAGCGCCGGCAAGCTCGGCCTCCTGGGTCACATAATCGACGAGGTCGTGGACGTGCAGGACGTTGCCGCACGCGAACACCCCGGCGATGCTCGTCTGAAGCGACTCGTCGACCACGGGCCCTCGTGTGACGGGCGAGAGCTCGACGCCCGCGCCGCGCGAAAGCTCGTTCTCGGGAAGAAGCCCCACCGAGAGGAGCAAGGTATCGCATGGGTAGCGGACCTCGGTCCCGGGAACCGGGCGCCCCGACCCGTCGACCTCGGAGAGCACGACCGCCTCGACGCGCTTTTGGCCCTCGATGCGCGTGACGGTATGGCTGAGCAGCAGCGGGATACCGAAGTCGTCGATGCATTGGACGATGTTGCGCTTGAGGCCGCCCGAATACGACATGAGCTCGGCGACGCACGCGACGTGGGCTCCCTCGAGCGTCATGCGACGGGCCATGATGAGCCCGATGTCGCCGGAGCCGAGGATGACGACCTCGCGGCCCGGCATAAGCCCCTCGATGTTCACGAGCCGCTGCGCGGTGCCCGCGGTATAGACGCCCGCGGGGCGGAACCCCGGGATGCCGAGGGCGCCGGCGGGGCGCTCGCGGCACCCCATGGCGAGCACGACGGCGCCCGCACGAACCCGCTCGAGCCCACCCGAGGCGGAGACGCAGGTGACGGTACGGTCTGCCGCGAGGTCGACCACCATGCACCCGAGCTTGACCTCGACGCCGGCGTCGTCGGCCAGGCGCTCAAAGCGGTCGGCGTACTCGGGGCCGGTCAGCTCCTCTTTGAACGTGATTAGCCCGAACCCGTTGTGGATGCACTGGTTGAGGATGCCGCCGAGCTTCTCGTCGCGCTCGATGACGAGGACCTTGCCGGCGCCGGCCGAGCGCGCGGAGGCGGCAGCGGCGAGACCCGCGGGGCCTCCGCCGATGACGACCACGTCATAATCGAAGTTGCTCGCCATGACTCACTCCCCTTCCTTCGCGTCCGGGCGGGAGGACCCGAAGCAGAGCTCCGAGCCGGGACCCATCTTTGTGACGGATGCCTCCTCGAGATCGGCAACCTCGCGCGCGAGGATCTCCATGACCTTCGGAGAGCAGAACCCGGATTGACAGCGGCCCATGCCAGCCTCAGTGCGCCTCTTTACGGCGTCGAGGCTCCGCGCGCCGAGCGGCGCCCGGATCGCGTCGACAATCTGCCCCTCGGTGACTCGGCGGCACCGGCAGACGACGCGCCCGTAATCGGGGCGCTCGGCGACCAGGCGCGCCCACTCGTCGAGATGCATGTGCTCGATGTCGGGGATGCGCTTGCGGCGCGGCTGCCAGTAAGGCTTCGCCGAGGTGTAGACCAGAAGCCCCGCGACGATGTCCGCGACCATGCGCCCGATGGCGGGCGCCGAGGAGAGGCCCGGCGACTCGATGGCGGCGCAGTCGACGAACCCGGGCGCCCCCGCGACCTCGCCGATGACGAAGTCATGGCCCGGCTGGTGCGCGCGCAGCCCGCTGAAGTTCCGGATCGAGTGCTGCAAGGGGACGCCCTTCATGGTGATGGCGCTCTTCTCGCGGACCTCCGCGATGCCCTCCGAGGTCGTGTCGGTCCCCTCTTTGTCCTCGATGTCCTCGGCGGTGGGGCCGACGAGGATGTTGCCGGCTGTCGTGGGGGTGACGAGCACGCCCTTGCCGAGCTTGGTGGGCAGGGCAAAGACGGTGTGGCGGACATAGCCCGCCGCCGCGGTATCGAGCACGTAGTACTGGCCGCGCCGCGGGGTGATGCGCATGCGATCGCCCTCGGCGGCGACGAGGTTGTGGAGCTCGTCAGCGTAGACCCCGGCGGCGTTGACGACCACGCGCGTTCCGAGGCGGCCTTTGTCCGTCCGTACGATCCAGCCTCCGCCGGGGCGGCGATCGAAGCCGAGGACCTTCTCGTTGAGTCGGAAGTCGACGCCGTTGATGCTCGCGCTCTCCGCGAGGGCGACGGTGAGCTGAAAGGGGTTGACGATCCCCGCGCTCGGCGCCCACAGGGCCGCGACCGCCTCGTCCGAGACGTTCGGCTCGAGCGCGAGGAGCTCGTCTCGCTCAATGATGCGCAGGTCGTCGACGCCGTTCGCGACACCGCGACCAAGAAGCTCGGTGAGCCCCGGGCGCGCCTCGTCGGAGGTGCAGACGACCAGCGATCCGATCCTCTGGAAGTCCGCCCCGAGCTCCTCGCAGAGCGCGGGCATGAGCCGCGCGCCCTCGACGTTGAGCCGCGCCATGAGGCTACCCGTCTGGGCGTCGAAGCCGGCGTGGACGATCGCCGAGTTCGCCTTGGAGGTCCCGCAGCAGACGTCCTCCTCGCGCTCGACGACGCAGGCCGAGACCTGGAGGCGCGAGAGCTCTCGAGCGATGACGCAGCCGCTGACACCGGCGCCCACGACCACGACGTCGTAGTTGGGTTCAGGCATAGCTCTCCCCTCGTAGGGAATAGATGCCGCTATAGTCCCCCAACTGGGCGTTATTCAGCTGTACACCCCCGCGAACGGTAGGGTTTTGACGGTGTGTAAACCTCCGCAGTCGGTAAAAACTCAGAGTCCGAGTTTATCGGCCAGGTCGAGCCATTCCTCTTCGAGGGCGTCCTTCTGGGCCAGGCACTCGTCCACCTTCGCCTGCGCGTCCATGAGCTCAGCGTAGTTCGAGGGGTCGATGCCGGCCATGGCAGCGCGAAGGCGATCCGGCTCGCCCTCGAGCTTCTCGAGCTTGCGGCTCACCGCGTCATAGCGCTTCTTGAGCTCGCGGCGCTCAGTATTCGAGAGCCCCTCGGCCTGCGGTTTGTTCGCCTGAGCGGAGGCGTCCGCCGCATCGCATTGCGAAGAAGCCGCCGAGGCCTCGGCCTCGCTCGCGAGCCGCAGGTACTCGTCGACCCCGCCGGGGACGTGGCGCACATGGCCGTCGATGAGGGCGAACTGGTCGTCGGTCACGCGCTCGACGAGGTAACGGTCGTGGCTCACCACGAGCAGGGTGCCCGGCCACGAGTCGAGAAGGTCCTCCAACACCGCCAGCATGTCTGTGTCGAGGTCGTTGCCGGGCTCATCCAGCACGAGCACGTTCGGCTCGTCGAGGATCACGCACAGAAGCGCGAGCCGGCGGCGCTGCCCGCCCGAGAGGTCCGAGACGAAGCTCTGGAGCTCCCGCTGCTCGAACCCGAGGCGCTCACAGAGCTGCGTGGGGCTGAGCATCTTTCCGCCCACGAGGTAGCTGTGCTTGTAGCGCGAGAGTATCTCGAGGATGCGCCAATCCTCTTTGTCCGACAGCGCGTCGAGGTGCTGCGACATCCAGCCGAACTTAACGGAGGCGCCGATGCCGACCGAGCCTTTGGTCGGCTTCAGCCTGCCGGTCATGAGCTTGAGCAGCGTCGACTTGCCGGCGCCGTTCGCGCCGAGGATGCCGTAACGGTCCCCGGGGCCGATGAGCCAGTCGACATCGTCGATGACGGGCTTTTGCGCGCCGGGGTAGGTGAAGGAGGCGCCCTTCATCGTGATGACCTTCTTGCCCAGGCGGCTCACGGCGAGGCGCTTGAGCTCGAGGGGGTTTCTCAGCGGCGGGTCGTTGGCGATGAGCTCGCGAGCAGCGTCGATGCGGAACTTCGGCTTGCTCGTGCGGGCCTTCGCGCCGTGAGCGAGCCAGTTGAGCTCCTTGCGCAGCGTGTTCTGGCGACGCTCCTCGATGACGGCGGCCTGACGGTCGCGCTCGCAGCGCTGCTGGATATAGGCAGAGTAGCCGCCCTCGAAGGGCGTGACCTCGCGGTCGTGGACCTCCCACATGTGCTCGCAGACCTCGTCGAGGAACCAGCGGTCGTGCGTGACGACGAGAAGCGCGCCCTCGCCCGCTGGCCAGCGGCGCTTGAGGTGCTCGGCGAGCCATTGAATGGCCTGCATGTCGAGGTGGTTCGTTGGCTCGTCCATGAGGATGACGTCCCAGGTGCCCACGAGCAGGCGCGCGAGGTCGCAGCGGCGACGCTGGCCGCCGGAGAGCTCGCCCACCTTGCCCTCCCAGTCGAGGTCGCCGATGAGCTCGTCGATGATCTGGCGGATGCGCGGGTCGCTCGCCCACACGTACTCGGGGACGTCGCCGACGACAGCGCGGCAGACGGAGTCGTCGTCGCGCAGGTCGTCTGACTGGCCGAGCCAGCCCACATGGATCCCGCCGCGGTAGGTGACCGACCCCGAGTCGGGCTCCACGGTCCGGCCGATGATCTCGAGCAGCGTGGACTTGCCGTCGCCGTTCTTTCCCACGACGCCGATGCGCTCGCCCTCGTGGACGCCGATGGTGAGGTCGTCGAGGACCTTCTTGTTGGGCCACTCGTGGGCCACGTGCTCCAAACCGATGAGGATACCCATTAGCCCCTCGCCTCCCCTTCTCCGGCAAAGCCGCGCAGAAGCGAGATCTCGGCGGCGTACCCGGGAAGCTCGTTCGGGGTCTCCAGGATCATCGGGAGATCGCGCAAGCGCGGGTTCGTGACGACGGCGCGGAACGCCTCGGCGCCGATGCAGCCCTCGCCGATCCGCTCATGGCGGTCCTTGTGAGAGCCGCGGGGGTTCTTCGAGTCGTTGAGGTGCAGGGCGCGCAGGCGGTCGAGGCCGATCACGCGATCGAACTCGTCGAGAACGCCGTCGAGGTCGCCCACGACGTCATAGCCTCCGTCCCACACATGGCAGGTGTCCAGGCACACGCCGAGGAGCTCGTCGTGCTCGACGCCGTCGATGATGCGCGCGAGCTCCTCGAAGCTCCGGCCGACCTCGGTGCCCTTGCCCGCCATGGTCTCCAGAAGGACCGTCGTGCGGATGCCGGGCTCGAGGACCTCGTTTAAGCCCTCGCAGATGAGCTCGATGCCGCGCTCCGCACCCTGCTTCACATGGCTGCCGGGGTGGAAGTTGTAGTAGTTGCCGGGAAGCGACTCCATGCGAACGAGGTCGTCCGCCACGGCGCGGCGGGCGAAGTCGACGGTCACGGCCTTGGCCGAGCAGAGGTTCATGGTGTAAGGCGCATGGGCGACGAGCTTGCCGAAGCCGTTCTTCTCCATAAGGGCGCGCAGCGCAGCGACGTCGTCGGGGTCGATGGCCTTGGCCTTGCCGCCGCGGGGGTTGCGCGTGAAGAACGCGAAGGTCGTCGCCCCGATATCGAGCGCCGTACGTCCCATGGCCCCGAAGCCGTCCGAGGTCGACAGATGGCAGCCGATTGCGAGCCTATTCAATGTCTAACGTCTCCTTAGGAGGTCTCGTACCTCGTCGAGCACGATGTCGGCGACCTCGGGCAGCGGCAAGGTATCGTGCTGGTCTACCTTGGCTGGGCCCACGACGGCGATGCGGTTCGTGTCGGAGCCGAAGGTCGAGTCCGGGCGGCTCACGTCGTTGGCGATGATGGCGTCGGCGCCCTTGCGCGCAAGTTTCGACTCCGCGTTAGCTATGAGGTCGTTCGTCTCGGCGGCGAATCCGACGACGACGCGGTCGCCTTTGACGGCGCAGAGCTCCGCGAGTATGTCCGCGGTCTCGACGAGCTCGATCGCGTCGAGGTGCTCATGGGCCTTCTTGAGCTTGTGGTCAGCCGGGTGGGCCGGGGTATAGTCGGCGACGGCGGCGGTGCAGACCGCGGCGTCGCTCGAGGTGAAGGCATCGACGGCGGCGTCGCGCATCTGCGCCGCGCTCACCACATCGACGCGCCTGACACCCTCGGGGCATGGAAGCGCGGTCGGGCCCGAGACCAGGACGACCTCGGCCCCGCGCCGCGCCGCCGCCTCGGCGATCGCGTAGCCCATCTTTCCCGTGGAGGAGTTCGCGATGTAGCGGACCGGGTCGATGGCCTCGTGGGTGGGGCCAGCGGTGACAAGGAGCCTCGTGCAGACGAGGTCCTGCTCATGACGTCCCTGGGAAAGAAGGTCGAGCGCGGCTCGCACCACGTCGGCGACGTCTGCGAGCTTGCCCTCCCCGACGTCGCCGCAGGCGAGCCGGCCCTCGACGGGAAGGACGAAGCGGACACCGCGGGACTCGAGCGCATGCACATTGGCCCGCGTCGCCGCGTTGCGCCACATGTGGGTGTTCATTCCGGGGGCGACGAGCACCGGACAGGCGCAGGCGAGCAGCGTCGCGCTCACAGCGTCGTCGGCGAGGCCCGCGGCCATCTTTGCCATGACGTTGGCCGTCGCGGGGATGACGAGCGCGAGGTCGGCCCACTCCGCGTAGTCGATGTGGGGGATGTCGGTCGCGGGGTTGCCGAAGAGGTCGTCGCAGACGGGATAGCGCGTGAGCGCCTCGAAGGTCGCGGGGCCGACGAAGCGCTCGGCTGCCGCCGTGCAAGCGACGCGGACCTCGCAGCCGGCCTTCTGAAGGCCGCGCAGGACCTCGCACGCCTTGTAGGCGGCGATACCGCCGCAGACGACGAGAAGGACCTTCATTGTCTCGGCGCAGTCGGCCTTCGCCACTACTCCTCGCCTTCCTGCGTCGTTACGAGGATGCGGTGGCAGTAGGGGCACTCGGTGATCTGCGGGCCGCGCGCGATGTCGTGGTAGAGGCTCGGCTGGAGCTTGACGCGGCAGGTCGAGGGGACGTTGCCGGTGAGGATCTCGACGGCCAGGCCGCCGAAGCGCTTGCGGGCGGCCTCGTAGCGTGCGAGCACCTCGGCCGAGATCTCGGAGCATGCGGCGTCGCGCTCGTCCTTAAGCTTGAGGATCTGGGCGCGGACCGAGGCGGAGTCGTCCTCGAACGACTTCTTGGTCGCGGTCTCCTCCTCGTCGAGGCGGCCAAGCATCTTCTGCGCGTTGGCCTCGGCGAGCTTGAGCTTCTCGAGCTTCTCGTTTAAGGGGCCCAGGCGGAACTCGCACTTCTCGGTCACCTTGGCGAGGTGGGTCAGGGACTCCTCGACGGTGCGGGCCTCGCGGTGCGTGAGCGGTCCCTCCTCGGCCTCGGCCATGACGCGCTCACGGACCTGACGATAGTGCGAGATGTCGGCGTTGACGTCGACGATGTCGATCTCGGCGTCCTTGCGCTGGCCGGTGATCTTCTTGAGCTCGACCGCCACCTTCTTCTTTGCGAGGGCGATCTTCTTGAGCTTCTCCTGCTGGGGAAGCTTCTGCAGCGTGGACGCGTGGCGAAGGAGCTCGATGTCGATCTGCTGCAGGCGCAGGAGGGCGGAAGCCTCGGTCATGGTGTCCTCTTTCTCTTTGGGCCCGAAGGCGAAGGTTAGCGGTTGGCGGAGCGGGTGCTCACGATGCGAAGAAGCGCGTTGGCGAAGGCGTCGAGGTCGTCTGAGCCCACGCGCTCGTCGAACGAGACGCGCAGGGACCCCAGCGCCTCCTGGCGCGGGATGCCCATGGCGGAGAGCACGTGCGAGGGGTCGAGGGACCCCGACGAGCAGGCGGAGCCGGCCGAGACCTCGAAGCCCGCGTCGTCGAGGGCGAGGATCATGGTCTCGGAGTCGAGCGAGGGCACGAGCAGGCTCACCATGCCGGGCAGGCGGTCGTCGCCGACCTCGGTGCCGGCGGTTGGCTTGATGCCCGTCCCCTCGGCGCAGAGCCTGGCGTAGAGCGCTCGGGCGCGGGTCGCGGTTGCTGCGCGCGAGGCCTCGAGGCCGGAGGCGCACTCCTTGGCCGCGGCCGCGAAAGCGAGCGCTTCCCGGACGTCCTGGGTACCGGGGCGTCGCCCCAGCTCCTGGCCGCCGCCGAACTGGCGCGGCCGAATGTTCACGCGACCCCGGACGGCAAGAAGACCTATGCCCACGGGCCCGCCGATCTTGTGGGCGGCGCAGCTCACGGCGTCGACGTCGGAAAGATCGAGGGGAATGCGCCCGAAGGCCTGGACCGCATCGGTGTGGAAGACGGCGCCCGCCCCGTGAGCGACGCGGGCGAGGTCGGCCACGGGCTGGACGACGCCCGTCTCGTTGTTCGCGTACATGACGGAGACGAGCGCGGTGTCGGGGCCGACGAGCTCGGCGAGCGCCTCGGGCGCCACCTTGCCGTCGCGCCCGGGACGCGCGAGCTCGACCTCGAAACCTGACGCGCGCAGGGGCGCGGCGACGTCGAGGACGGAGTCGTGCTCGATGGCGGACACGACGACCTTCGTGCGCCGGCGGTCGCGCTCGCGAGCGCCCTCGGCGAGGCCGAAGAGCGCGAGGTTGTTGCTCTCGGTGCCGCCGGAGGTGAAGGTCACCTCGGCGGGTCGGAACCTCCCGCCCAGGCAGCGGGCGAGGTCGGCGCGCGCCTGATCGAGGGCGCGGGCAGCGAGCCGCCCCATGCCGTGCAGCGAGTTGGGGTTCGCGCCGGCGTAGTCGGAGGCGGCGTACGCGCGCTCCGCGGCGAGAGAGGATTCCCTCGCGGGCGCGGACGCGGCGTAGTCGAGATATACGGTTTTAGCCGATGTCATGGGTACCTAGGCCTTCTTTGCGAGTCCGGATTCGGCGGCGGCCCTGATCTGCGCGATCGCCGCGGAACGGTCGGCCTGGCCGAAGACGGCGCTGCCGGCGACGAGGACGTTCGCTCCCGCCTTGGCTACGATCGACGCGGTCTGGGCGTTGATGCCGCCGTCGACCTCGACGAGCGGGCTTGCGCCGTGCTCGGCGCACAGCCTGCGCAGGCGGCGCAGCTTGGCGGCCGATGCGGGGATGAACTTCTGCCCGCCGAAGCCGGGGTTCACCGTCATGACGAGGACCATGTCGACGTCCTCGATGACGTCCTCGAGCAGGCACACGGGGGTCGCGGGGTTCACTGCGACAGACACCATGCGCCCTTCAGCGTGGATGAGCTGGATGAGCCGGTTCGCGTGGTCGGTGGCCTCGATGTGGAAGGTCACGTTGTCCGCGCCCGCGTCGAGGAAGGCGGGGACCATCTGGTCGGGGTTGGAGATCATCAGGTGCACGTCGACGGGGAGCTCGGTCGAGCGCTTGGTCGCCTTGAGGATGTCGAGCCCGAACGAGATGTTCGGGGCGAAGTGGCCGTCCATCACATCGAAGTGGACGTAGTCGGCGGACGATATCTCGGCGAGGTCCTCCCCCAGGCGGGCGAAATCGGCGGACAGCACCGACGGGGCGATTCTGATCTGGCTCTGCATCCTATTCCTTTCCGGCCGGGGTCGTCATGCCGTAGAACTCCTCGCGGGGAAGTCTACCAAGAAGAGACGCCTTGGCGGAGTCGAGGTCGACGCCGTCCACGAGGACACCATGCACGGCGGCGGTGATCGGCGCCTCGATGCCGCGAACGAGCGCGAGCTCGTTCACGCTCATTGCGGCCCGGGCGCCCTCCACGACCATGCGGGTGCGGGACTCGTAGTCGGAAAGCGACTCGCCGCGCGCGAGCGCCTCGCCGAAAGTGCGGTTACGGGAGTGCTCCGAGGTGCAGGTCGCGACGAGGTCCCCCATGCCCGCGAGGCCCATCGGGGTAAGCGGGTCGCCGCCCAGGGCGGCCGAGATACGGCCGATCTCGGCGATGCCGCGGGTCATAAGGACGGCGAGGGTGTTGTCGCCCGCGCCGAGCCCTGCGGCGAGGCCGCAGGCAATGGCCACGATGTTCTTGACCGTGCCGCACACCTCGACGCCGGTGACGTCGCCCGAGACATAGGCACGGAACGACGGGGAGAATACGAGCTCCTGGACGCGTGCCGCGACCTGCGCGTCGTTCGCGGCGACGACGGCGGCGGAGACCTGGCCCTGGCAGATCTCCTCGGCATGGTTCGGGCCCGAGAGCACGGCCATCCGCCCCGCGCCGCCGATGAGCTCGGCGGCGACGTCGAGCATGAGCTTGTGCGTGCCGGGCTCCATGCCCTTGGTGAGCACGACGACGGTGGCTCCTTCGGGTACCGATCCCGCAATGCGGGAGCAGGTCGCGCGCAGGTGCGAGGAGGGGAGCGCGAGCACCACGAGGCCCGCGCCATCGAGCGCGGAGGCTGCGTCGCTCGTCGCGCGCACATTGGCCGCAAGCTCATAGCCCGTGAGGTGGCGCGGGTTGCGCCCGGTCTCGGCTATGCCGAGGGCGACCTCCTCGCTTCGGCACCAGAGAGCGACCTCGTCGACGTGGGGGGCGACGAGCCCCGTGAATGCGGTGCCCCAGGAACCGGAGCCCACGACGCAGGCCTTGCGGCAAGGGGCGCTCACTTATCGTCCTCCTTGTGGAACGCGAATTTGCGCTCCTCTCCGGCGACGAGCTTGCGGATGTTCGCGCGGTGGGCCCAGACGACCACGGCCGCGACGACGGCGATCGGCACGACCGACTCGAGCGGGAACCCCCACAGCGCGCACTGGATGGGCAGGGAAACAGCGGCGGCCACAGAGCCCAAGCTCACGTAGCGCGTGGGCACGGCGAAGGCGATGAAGACGACGAGCAGCCCCAAGGCCACGGGCCACCACAGCCCGAGCGCCGCGCCGAAGCCGACGGCGATGCCCTTGCCTCCGTGGAAATCGAGGTAGGGGCTGAAGACGTGGCCGAAGACGCACCCGAGATAGATCACGGACATCGCGATGCCGGGCTGCGTCGCATAGCCGAGCTCAGGGGCGAACCCCGCCTGGCCAAACACGATGAGCGAGAGCATGAAGCGCGAGAAGAGCATCCACACGAGGCCCTTGCCAAGGTCGCACAGGAGCGTGAGGGCCGCGGCCTTCTTTCCCACGCTGCGGGCGACGTTGGTGGTGCCGATGTTTCCCGAGCCGGTCTGACGGACGTCGACGTGGCCGAGGGCCTGGGCGATGTAGAGGCCGAAGGGGACGCCGCAGACGGCGTACGCGCCGAGCGCGAACACCACGGTCCAGGCGATGAGCGCCGGCATGCTGGGCTCAGCCATCAGCGGTCGCCCCCGTCAGAGGTCTTGCGGCGGAACTTCAGGCGGATGGGCGTGCCCGTGAGGTCGAAGCGGGCGCGCATGCGGTTCTCGATGAAGCGCTGGAAATTGTCGTCGGCGAGGTCGGGCGCGTTGCAGAAGAAACTGAAGACGGGCGGCTTGGTGCCGGTCTGCGTCGCGTACTTGATCTTGAGCCTGCGGCCCTTGTCGGACACGGTGTGGCCGGACTCGGCGATCTCGGCGAGGAGCTTGTTGAGGTCGACGGTGCGGATCTCCTGCTTGCGGGCGTTGGCGGCCTTGACGGCGAGCTCGAGGACCTTATCCGTCGCGCGGCCGGTGAGGGCGCTGATGTTCACGTAGGGGATCCAGGGAGCGAACGCGAGGCGCTTGTTGATGGAGGCGACGATCTCGTCGCGCTGGCGCTCGGTCTCGACGAGGTCCCATTTGTTGATGAGCAGGATGACGGCGCAGCCGCGGTCGATGGCCATGCCGGCGACCTTCTGGTCCTGTTCGGTCACGCCCACGGTGGCGTCGACGACGAGCATCGCGACGTCGGAGCGGTCGATGGCCTGCAGGCCGCGGACCATGCTGTAGTACTCGACGTCCTCGTGGACCTGGTTCTTCTTGCGCATGCCGGCGGTGTCGACGAGCTTGATGGTCTGGCCCTTCCACTCGATGACCGAGTCGATGGCGTCGCGCGTGGTGCCGGCCACGTCCGAGACGATGGAGCGCTTCTTGTTGGCAAGGCGGTTGGCCAGCGAGGACTTGCCGACGTTCGGGCGGCCGACGATGGCGATGGAGAGGACGTCCTCGTCCTCCTCGAGCTCCTCGGGCTCGGGGAACGCCTCGACGACGAGGTCGAGAAGGTCGCCCGTGCCGTGGCCGTGCGTCGCGCTGATGGGCATGGGCTCGCCGCAGCCGAGGGCGTAGAAGTCCCAGAGATCCTCGTGCTCCTTGGCGGGGTTGTCCTTCTTGTTCACGCACAGAAAGACGGGCTTGGTGGTCTTGCGGACGATGCGCGCGACCTCCTCGTCCTCGTCCGTGATGCCGGTGGCGCCGTCGACGACGAAGACGATGACGTCGGCCTCCTGCGTGGCGAGGATGGCCTGCTCGCGGATGCCGGGGGCAAAGACGTCCTTTGACTTGATGGACTCGATGCCGCCGGTATCGATGATGACGAAGTCGCGGCCGTTCCAGTCGGCCTCGTGGTAGCTGCGGTCGCGCGTGACGCCGCGGGACTCGTGGACGATGGCGTCGCGGGTGACCGCGATGCGGTTGACGAGCGTGGACTTGCCGACGTTCGGGCGGCCGACGACTGCGACAATGGGCTTGCTCATGTGGTACTCCTTGCAGATAGACAATCTAATTTAGTTTACCATGAGCAACGGGGCCGGCAGGGGCGCCATGGCATTGCGTTGAGGCTCGGGCAGTCCTATTCGGACGAAGGCCACATTAAGTGGCC
>QAKZ01000011.1 GCA_003150175.1 Coriobacteriia bacterium | reverse complement strand
ATCCACCGCGACATCAAGCCGCAGAACATCATGGTGCAGCCCGACGGCAACATCAAGGTGATGGACTTCGGCATCGCGCGCGCAAAGAACAGCCATCTCACCCAGGACAACTCCGTCCTCGGCACCGCCCACTACGTCAGCCCCGAGCAGACGCAGGGCAAGGAGCTCGGCCCCACGACCGACATCTACTCCCTCGGCATCGTCATGTACGAGTCCGCCACAGGCCAGGTTCCCTTCCAGGGCGACGACGCGATCACGGTCGCCCTCAAGCAGGTCAACGAGCAGCCCAAGCCGCCCTCGCAGCTCAACCCCAACGTCGACCCCTCGCTCGAGGCCATCATCCTCAAGTGCATGCAGAAGGACCCGGCCGCGCGCTTCCAGACGGCCGACGAGCTCAACCGCGCGCTTCGCGACTACCTCGCAGGGCGCCTCTCGGCCGTCGCCGGCGCGACCGCCGCGATGACCGCCCCTCTGGGCGCCGCCGTGACCAATAAGCTCGAGCCCGGCCAGGGCGCGACCGCCGTGGGCCCGCGCATCCAGCGCGAGAACCGCTACCGTCCCCAGACGGCGACCGAGCAGGCCGCCGAGCAGGAGGCCGAGCGCGAGAAGAAGCACAGCCGCAACAAGAAGATCGGCATCGCCGCTGCGGTGATCGCCGTCATCGCCGCCATCGGCGTCGCGTTCGCGCTCCTCAACTCCGGAACGAAGAATTACCCGATCCCCAACCTGAGCGGCCTCACCAAGGACCAGGCCATCGCGGCGATCGAGAAGGACGGCCACTTCACCTACAAGATCTCCGAGCAGTACGACTCGAACATCCAGGAGGGCTACGTCGTCGACCAGAACCCCAACCAGGGGCGCGAGTTCCCTGAGGGCACCGTGATCAACTTCACGATCTCGAAGGGCCCCGAGCCCGCGGCGACGGTGACGGTCCCCGACCTCACGGGCAAGACCCCCGAGGAGGCCGAGGCAGCGCTCGCTCAGGTCAAGCTCACCGGCAAGAGCGGCAACTCCGAGCCGAGCGACACCATCGAGGTCGGCCACGTCTGCCGCCAGAGCGTCGACGCCGGCAAGACCGCCAAGGCCGGCGACACCATCACGTATTACCTCTCGGCAGGCCCCAACGAAATCGAGGTCCCCAACGTCTCGGGCTACTCCGAGAACAACGCCAAGTCCGCCCTCAAGGACGCGGGCTTCACCGACGTCAAGGTCGTCTACGACAACTCCGACTCCGTGAGCTCCGGCACCGTCGTCCGCACGAACCCCTCGGCCGGTTCCAAGGCCAAGGCCACCGACACCATCACCGTGACGGTGTCCAGTGGCCCCGCGGACAAGCGCGTCGACGTCCCCTACGTCGTCGGTGAGTCCTACAGCGAGGCCAAGTACGACCTCGCGAACGCCGGCTTCAACGTGGCGCTCGCGGACGGCTGCAGCGCGAACGGCACGGTGACCTACCAATCCGTGACCAACAAGGCCGAGAAGGGCACCACGATTACCCTGACCACCAAGACCCAGAGCTCCGGCGGCAATTCGGGCAACAACAGCGGCAGCAGCAACGGCGACTCCGACAACAGCGGCAACGGCAGCAACGCGGGCACCGACACCAACGGAGGCTCCACCACGGGGACCGAGACGGGTCAGTAGCCTTACTGCGGCAAACTATTTGGACGCAAAAAACGGGCGCGGAGCCGGCGAGTCAAACCGGTTCCGCGCCCGTTTTCTGTCAGTAGTTGGCGAGGACGGTTTAGGCGACGTGCTTCTCCGCAAAGGCGAGGACGGCCGAGAAGTACGCATCGGGGTCCGCGAGAGCGGCGCAGCAGTGGCCGGCGCCGGGGACCTTGAGCATCTCGTGCTCGCATGCGGCCGCCTCCGACAGGCGACGGACGCTGTAGGGCGGGACCGCGACGTCATCGGCTCCATGAATGTAGAGGCTCGGCACGCGCGAGCCCTTGGCGGCCTGCTCGGCGCTCGCGTCCGCGAGGTCGAGACCCGAGGCGCCGCCGCGGACCACGAGCCGGGCGATGTCGAGCACCGGATGCGGGGAGATCGACCTCCCGTTGACGCCCTTGCCCAGCAGATAGATCGCCTCGTTCCACAGATCGGCGTACGCAGAGTCGCTCACGACGGCCTTGACCTGGGCAGGCAGGTCCTGTTCCGCGGAGGCCTCGACCGCGGCGGCTGCGCCCATCGACTGACCCATGAGCACGATCCGCGCATCGGAATCGCGCTCGGCGATCAACCGGCACCACTCAACGAGGTCGCGCCGCTCGATGTGGCCGTAGCCCATCGCCACGCCGCCGCTCTCGCCCTGCGCGCGCATGTCGACGAGCAGCAGGTTGTACCCCGCCCGCGCGAAGCGGCTCGCCACCACAAGCCCGCTCTTCCACGTCCCGCCGAGGCCGGGGGCATAGACGAGCCACTTGTTCGAGGGCGCCCCGCACAGGAGCTCATGCCCCACAAGTCGGCATCCGTCGGACGCGCGCAAATCGACGGCCTCGAACGAGGCGCGCGCGAACCCGAACCAGCTCTTGGTCGTCTCGAGCTCGCGGGCGCGCTTCTGCGACGCGTCGTCGAGCTCGGCCCGGGTCAGCTCCTTGCTCTCGATCTGCCAGAAGCGATCGGCCTGCTCCCCGAACACGTCGGGCGCGACCTTCGGCGCGAGCGAGACCTCGCCCGAGTCGATCTGCTTGCCGAGCTTCACGCCCTGCACGGCGATGGCGACTGCGGGCACAACGCCGAATACGATGAGGCCAATTCCGACGAGCAGGTGCTCGGGACCGGACACGATGCAGAACACGCCGGCGGCGACGAGGCACGCGACGAAGCCGGCGAGCGAGCCGAACGCGCTGTAGCTGGGCTTCTCAACCGGAAGCACGTCGGCATTGACCACGCGGTCCTCATAGAGCTTCGAGCTCTTCTCCTTCGGCGTCCTGCCAAAGGGCTTACCGATCTTCATCCTATGACCTCCAGTATGTTTTAGCTGCGGTTTATTTGAACCAAGTATAAGGGACGGGCACCCGCGCGAGCAGGCGCCCGTCCCCAAGGGAGGCGATAATTCCCGTGAGCGTTACTCCACGAGCTTGCCGGCCATATACGTCGCCTCGAGGTTCAGCTCGGCATCGAGGACGATGAAGTCGGCGTCTCGCCCGGGCAGGATGGAGCCGCAGGAGCCGGCGATGCCCGCGGAGCGCGCGGGGACCTCGGTGGCCATGCGGAGCGCCTGCTCGGCGGTCACGACCTGCCAGTCATAGACGTTCTTGACGATCTGGGCGAGCGTGGCGATGGAGCCGGCAAGGCTGCTGCCGTCGCGCAGGTAACATGCGCCGTCGCGCATGACGACGGGCAGGCCGCCGCTCATGTACTCGCCCTCGGGCATGCCGCCGGGCCCCAGGCAGTCGGTGATGAGAACCACATGGTCCCAGCCCTTTGCGTTGACCACGGCCTTGATCGCCGCAGGGACCACGTGGTGGCCGTCGCAGATGATCTCGGCGTAGGTCTCGGGCGTCGTCATGGCGCAGCCGACGATGCCCGGCTCGCGGTGATGCAGGCCGCGCATGCCGTTGTATGTGTGGACAAAGCAGGTGGCACCGGCATTGACGGCGGCCAAGGCCTCGTCGTAAGTTGCATCAGAGTGGCCGATGCACGTGACGACGCCCTCCGCCGCGAGCTGCGCGCAGTACTCGGGCGAACCGTCTCGCTCTGCCGCGAGCGCGCTCTTGCGAATGCGCCCGCCGGCGGCCTTCTGCCAGGACTCGAAATCCTCATACGACGGGTCCACAAGGTACGCAGGGTTCTGGGCGCCCACATGCTTCGAGGTAAAGAAGGGACCCTCGAGGTAGATGCCCTGAACGTGGGCGCCGACAAACGTCTCGTCGCGATTCTCGTCGGCCTCGGCAATGGCGGCGCAGGCCTCGCGAATGTGCTCCGAAGACTCGGTGAAGGTCGTCGGCAGCCAGCTCGTGGTGCCGCGGCGCGCAAGTTCGACGCTCGAGACGTTGATACCGTCGGGGTCGCAGTCCGTCGTGGCATGGTTATAGAAACCGTGGATGTGGGTGTCCACAAGGCCGGGAGCAACCCACTTGCCCGACTCGTCGACCACAGGCAGCCCTTCGGGAGCCTCGGCCGACCACATGCCGAACTTGTTGCCGTCGATGGTCAGGTATCCGCCCGCCATAACGGCGCCGGGCAGGAGGAACTTGGCGGCTTTGATGGCGTACTTGCTCATCACGCGCTCCTTAGGCGTTGAACGGGTGGATGGTCACGCCCTTGACCACGCGGTTGACGGTGCCGGTCGGGCTGGGAGTATCGGGAGTGTTGCCGACGCGCACGGAATTGAGCAGGCTCACGGTCTGGGCAACCATGACGAAGGGAAGCGCCAGATAACCCTCGGGAAGCAGGTCGTAACCCTTGAAGGTGAAGCTCTTGCCACCAAAGACGGTCTTGTCGTCCTGCTGGACGGCGATGGTCTTCATAGCGATCTCGTCGCCGCCGATCTCGTTGAGGATGTCGAGGTCGTACTGACGGGTGTACTCGTCGTTATTGACGAAGACGAACACGAGGGTCTTGTCGTCGACGAAAGACTTCGGCCCGTGGCGATAGCCCATGGAGGTGTCGTAGGAGGTGGCAACGAGGCCGTGGGCGAGCTCGAGGATCTTGAGCTGAGACTCCTGGGCCAGGCCGCCAAAGGAACCGGAGCCGAGGTAGGTCACGCGGTTGAAGTCGCAGGCGAGGTAATCGGCGATCTCCTGCTCGCGCTCCACGACCTCCTCGCCCATCTTTGCGATCTGCTCGACCCAAGCAGCCTTCTGCTCGATGGAGGCGGTGTCGAAGATGAGGGTGGCGATGAGCGTCATGCAGCTATAGCTGCCGGTCATCGCGAAGCCCTTGTCGTTGGCGCGCGGGATCAAGATGGTGTAGGCATTCGGGTCGTCGGCGGACTCGACGGCGAGCTTGCCCTCGGGTGCGCAGGTGATGTTGATGAACTTGACGTTCTTGACGAACTGCTTAGCAATCTGGACAGCCGCAAGGGACTCGGGGCTGTTGCCGGAGCGCGCGAACGAGACGACGACGGTCGGCTCATCGGGGTTCAGGAAGTCGCGCGGGGCGCTCACGATGTCCGTCGTGGCGATGGGCTTGAAGTCGTAGAGAGCCGTGTCGCCGGCGTGGCGCAGGTACGGAGCGCAGGTGTCGCCGACGTAGTCGGAGGTGCCGGCACCGGTAAAGACGACGGAGAGACGGCCGTCTCCCATGGCGCGAGCCTCGGCGAGGAACTTCTCGACGCCCTCGAGGTTGTTCTTATAGATGTTGAAGGCATCGCGCCAGAGCTCGGGCTGCTGGGCAATCTCTGCGGTGGTGATCTGGGCACCCATCTTGGTGAGCTCCGCCACATCGAACTTGAACATATCTGCAACTCCCTCCTGCCGGCCCGCGGGCTCGGCATAGCCTTAAACGCTAATTGCGTGTGTGGACGATCTTGTACTCGAACATATCGGCGCGCGCGACGGATCGCGTGTACTCGATGACGACGTTTTTGCTGTTGTAGGTGGTGCGCACCAGGTGCAGCACCGGCGCGCCATCCTCGATCTGCAGGAGCTTGGCCTCGTCGGCGCGGGCCGCGCGGGCGCCGAAGGCCTCCTCCGCGGTCTTGATCTTTATCCGGTAGTCCTGCTCGACGATCTCGTAGAGCGGCTTTGACTCGACCATCTTTTGCGTGAGCCCGGCAAAGAGGCGCGCAGGCATGTAGGTGCGCTCGAGCATCATGGGGACGTCGTCGGCCCAGCGCAGGCGCCTCATGCGGTAGACCCCCTCCCCCAGATGGAGGTCCATGTGCTCGGCGACGAACCGCGGCGCCTCGCGCAGCTCGAAGTCGACGACCTCCGTGCGCGGAACGCGGCCGAGCGAGCGCATCTGGTCGGTGAAGCTGTAGGCGCCCATGAGGTCGGTCGTGTCGCGCGAGACGCTCGAGACGAACGTGCCCTTCCCGTGCCTGCGCGTGACGAGCCCGAGCTCCTCGAGCTCGGACATGGCCAAGCGAACCGTCGTGCGCGAGAGCCCGTAGGTCTCGGCGAGGTCGCGCTCGGAGGGCAGCGCGTCGCCGGGCTGCATCTCGTTCTGGATTTTTTCGCTCAAGAGGTCAACCAGCTGGTCGTACAGTGGTTGCTTGCGTGCCGCCGCGGCCACGGCGCCCCCCTTCACTCGGTCTCGTTCGGATATACCCAGGCCATGCCCCGCGGACGCCGCCGAGGCGGACGCCGTGGAACCTGGCCCAACCATACCGCAAATTGGTACCTACCACTTACTCGAAAAAGAGAGGCGCGCGGGGACGTTCCCGCGCGCCTCCCCATCGGAAGGCTACTCGCTACGCCCAGATTCCAAAGAATCCGCCAACGATGCCGAGGACGAGCATAAGGACGATGCCCTTCATCGGGGTGAAGTTGTGCTTGGCGAAGAGGTAGTAGAGGAGCATGACCAGCGCGAGCGGGATGAGCTTCGGGCAGATCGAGTCGAGGATGGAGGCGAAGTCGACCGTGACGGGGGTCTCCACCATCTCCATGTAGGTGACCTCGCTCATGCCGTTGCCGAGATCGGTGGCACCGGCGGTGATCTTGGCGCCGGAGGCGTCGACGGTGGTCAGGGCCTCGCCGTCAGCGTCGACCATACCAGCGGTGGTGGTGCCGTCGTCGCTCTTGGAGATGACCTCGAACTTCGAGACCTCGTCGTTGGAGACGGTGGCGGTGTGGGCCACATAGGACTCGGAGGAGCCGTTCGGGATGGTCAGCGCGATCTGGGTGCCGCCCATGGTGACGGTCAGGCAGCCGACGACGAAGACGCCGAGGATGGAGGCCGCGCGGGTGAACGCCTTCATGTTGTCCATGAGGGCGTCGATGGCCTGGGTGCCCATCTTGTAGGACCAGTTCATCAGGCCGAAGCGGATGGCGAACTGGATAATGTTGAAGATGAGCAGGAAGACGATCGGGCCGGCGATGTTACCGGCGATGGCCATCTGGGAGGTGATGCCCGCGAGGATCGGCACGAGGGTCATCCAGAAGAGGGCGTCGCCGATGCCGCCGAGCGGGCCCATGAGGGAGACGCGGACGGCGCGGATGGTCGGGATGTCGGCCTTCTTCTGCTCCAGGGACAGGCAGATGCCCATGGCGAAGGTGACCAGGAACGGGTGGATGTTGAAGAACTCCATGTTGTGGGTCATGGAAGCCGCAAGGTCGTCCTTGTCGGTGTGGATCTTCTCGAGGCCCGGGAGGATGCCGTACAGCCAGCCGGCCGCCTGCATGCGCTCGTAGTTGAAGGACGCCTGCAGGAAGCAGGAGCGCCAAGCCATCTTGTTAAGGGTCTTCTGATCGAGATCAGGAGCAGGCGTGAGGTTCTTGTAGGTAGTGACATTAGATGCCATCCTCCTCACCTCCGTCCGTGGTAGCAACGGCACCCTTCAGCTCGGTCTGCTGCTGGAAGTCCCAGAAAGCGATGCCGAAGCCGATGAAGGCCAGAATGAGCAGTGCGGGGGTGGCCAGCGCCGGGATGTTGGCGACGACCAGGGCAAGGCCGAAGCCCATGAAGTAGAAGCCCCACATATCGCGGGTCATCATGAACTTGAGCAGGATGGCGAAGCCGACGAAGCGCATCATGCCACCGGCGGCAGACAGGCCCGCGGACAGCCACTTGGGGATCGCGTCGACAACGGCCTGGCCCATGGTGGCGCCACCGATGAAGAACAGGGTGACGACGACGCCGAAGATGAGGCCGAGCAGGCACATAGCGAGGTAGTTGATGTGCTCGATGCCCTTGGGTTTGGCCTCAGCCGCGTACTGGTCGCACTTGGACATAAGCGGGGACATGATGGTGAAGATGAGCGTCACGCCGTACTGGCCCAGGAGCGAGAACGGGATGGCCATCGCGACGGCCGCGTTCGGGTCCAGATCCAGAGAGATCGCGAGCGTCGCAGCCATGATGCCGCCGACGACGGCGTTGGGGGGCTGGGCACCTCCGATCGGCATGTTACCGATGGTCATCAGCTGGTAGGTGCCGCCGACGATGAGGCCGGTCTGGACATCGCCCAGGATGAGGCCGATCACCATGCCAGTGACGATCGGCTGATACAGAGACTCGAGGAAGCTGAACTGGTCGATAGCCGCGATGAACGTGACGATGAAGACCAGGGCCACCTGAATGACTGAGTATTCCATCTTTGCTCCTCCTTTCCTTTTTGTCTTCCCCCTCCCCGGGGGACCAATTGACTATGTTCCTGCGCCGAGCGGCGCCTAGAACCGAGCTTAGGGACGCGCGGTGCTCTTACGAGAAGAGTTTGTCGGTGTTCTCGACGGGCGTGGACGGGACACGCTGAATGGAGAGCTCGACGCCGTGCTCCTGGAGCTTCTTGAACGCGGCGACGTCTGCGTCGTCGACGGCGACGGAGGTCGCGACCTGGCGCTTGCCGTCGGCCATGTGCATGTTGCCGATGTTGAGCTTCTTGATGGGCACGCCGCCCTCGACGAGGCGAAGGGCGTCCTCGGGGTTCTCGACGACGATGAAGATGTGCTGGCGCGGCGCGGCCTTGAAGATCACGTCGATCGTCTTCTGGATCGAGAAGTAACGGGTGGCGACGCCCTGGGGGGCGGCCATGTTCATGAGGTTCTGGCGCATCTTGTTGCCGGCGACCTCGTCGTTGGCGACGAGGATGAGGTTCGCGCCGACGGTGGAGGTCCACTGGGTTGCGACCTGGCCGTGGATGAGGCGGTTGTCGATGCGGACGAGGACGATGTTGGGCTCTGCCATGATGGCTTCCTCTCTACTTGCTCCCGCGGGAGCGCTCAGTACCTGCTTGCGGCGACGTTGCTACTTGTCCAGGATCTCTTGGACGGCGTAGCGAGAAACCTCGATGACGGCCCCGGACTTGACCTCGATGTCGCAGGTCTCCTTGCCGACGCGGACGAGCTTGCCGATGAGGCCGCTCGCGAAGGCGACCTTCTTTCCGGGGGCGAGCTCGGTGTGGACGTCCTTGTAGTAGTCCTTCTGCTTGCTCATGCGGCGGTAGTTGACGATCGAGAAGATCACGCCGATGACGGCGAGGAACACAAGGAAGACGATGGAGGACGCGAGGATGTTCTCCATGAAGTTCGCGGGCATTACAGACCATCCTCCTCACCGAACGGGTCGTCGTCGGAGTCGTCGGCGACCTCGAGCTTCTTGTGGTCGACGCCCATCTTTCCGGCGGCGAGGGCGCACTCGACAAGCTCGTCGACGGTGGAGTCGGGCATGCGGGTCGAGAGGGTCTCGAGGAGCATGGGCAGGTTGGTGCCGGTGACGACCTCGACGCCGGGGGTGGCGGCCGCGGCCATCATGGCCTGGTTGAAGGGCGTGCCGCCCATGAGGTCGCAGAAAACGATGACGCCGTCGCAGGTGGCGGACATCTCGGAGATCGCCGCGGCAAGCTTGTCGCCGAAGGTGGCCGCCTCGTCCTCGTGGAACGACACGGACCGGAAGGACTCCTGCGGGCCGCCCACCATCTCGAGCGCGCCGCCGACGCCCTCGGCGAAGGTTCCGTGTCCAGTGAGGATGCAACCGACCATGTGTGCTTCTCCTTAAATGTCGGGCCCTTCCCGAGCCTGCGTCCGCTTGCTGAGAAGAACCCTACGAGTCTTGAATTTCGTATTAATGCAGCGTTTATTGCTCTATGCTGCCGTCCGGTTAACTGGTTGTAACCATCGGCGAGTAAGGCCACTATAGCTGGATTTGCTACAGGTTTCCTTCACACCTTCCACAAACGGCAAAAATGACCGCTGACCGATGCATTTACTACCGTTCACGGTGTTTTGTGCCTTTTACCTGCATGTTCTCATTGTGTTACACATAAAAACATGTGCTGTTTATCTCAAGATAGCTAAGTAGATTACTTTCTTTTACTTTGCATTTGATGAAGATGAGCCCTGCTTTTGTGGTCCTAATGGTTGATACCAATTCGGCCTCAACCTATCCAATCAGGGGTTCTTCAAAAGCTGGAATCCATCTCACATGGGTGCACGAGGTCGTCTGAACAACGAGTCCGCCGCTTCGTTTCTAGCCAAACGAAAGATATCGAAAGCGGGCAAGAAAAAACGCCGTCCCGAACGTTTTTCGCGCACGGGACCTCGGTAAGCGGGCATCGAGAGAGGAAGCAGGCTGACGGCGGGGGCCGGCTGGCGCGGCGGGGCAGGCAAAGCCATGCTCGCCTACGCGAGCAGCAGCTCGCAGGAGGTCTCCTCCAGGTCGGCGGCGACCTTGCCGTCCGGGTCCTTCTCCATGACCACCGCGTCGGCGGCGTCGAGCCTGCCAAACCACATGAGGCCGCGCGCCCCCACCTTGCTGGAGTCCATGAGCACGTAGGTGGCGTGCGCACAGCCGAGGAAGGCCCGCTTGAGCTCTGCCATCTCTTGGTTGTTGGTCATGAGGCCCCGGCCCGGGGCGTAGGCGGTCGGCGTGACGAACGCCTTGTCCGGGCGCAGCAGCTCGAGCGAGCGCAGGGCGATGGGCCCGTCGGTGTAGCGGTGGCCCTTTCGCAGGGTCCCGCCGAGCATGATCACGTCGAGCGCGGGCATCGAACGGTCCACGAAGTCGGCGACGGTGAAGTCGTCCGTGACCACCGTGACGGACGCTCTCCCCGCGAGCGCGCGCACGAACTCGAGCGACGTCGTCCCCGAGTCCACCAATATAGAGTCGCCGTCCGCCACGAGCGCCGCCGCGCGGCGGGCGATGGCGCGCTTGGCCTCAACGTTCACGTTGACGCGCTTGTCCTGCACCGACACCGTGAGGGTCCGCGAGAGCGAGGTCGCCCCGCCGCGGGTGCGCCTCAGCTTGCCGTCGCGCTCCAGGGCATCGAGGTCGGCGCGCGCCGTCACGCGCGAGACGCCGAAGGCCTCGGCGAGCTGCCCCACCTGCACGGAAGCATCTCTTTCCAGCATGGAGAGAATGGCTACGCGGCGTTCCTCTGACGACATCTGTGGCATACAGGGCCTCTCGTCGAACCGATTGTGGAGGGGATGTGTTTTCCTTTACTTGCGTTAGAAGCAAGTTAGCACATTTCTTTTTCTTTCGTATGGCAACGGGAATATTTGGCGGCGGCGGTTTTCCTCCCCGGAGGCGACCGAGGCGGCGCGCGCCTTCTGCGTTTGCTTTCGCCTCGCCCGCCGAAGACCGCGCCCACGGGCAAGCTTCCCCGCATCTGACCTGCGCGAAGGGCAATACAATGGCCCCACGTTCAATCGGTGCCGGGACGCCCGGCAGGCGAAAGGAGAACCATATGCTCGTCACCACCAAGGAGATGCTGCTCGACGCCCAGGCCGGGCACTACGCGGTCGGCGCCTTCAACGTCGAGAGCCTCGAGTTCGTCATGGCCGTCATCAAGGCCGCCGAGGACAAGAAGTCCCCCGTCATCATGCAGACCACCCCGGGCACCGTGAAATACGCCAACCTCGACTACTTCGCCGCCATGTGCAAGGTCGCCGCCGACGCCGCCAAGGTTCCCGTGGCCATCCACCTCGACCACGGCGACGGCTTCGACCGCTGCATCCAGGCCATGCACGCCGGCTACACCTCCGTCATGATCGACGGCTCCCACGTCCCCTTCGAGGACAACATCGCTCTGACCGCCTCCGTGACCAAGGTCGCCGGCCCCATCGGCATCCCCGTCGAGGCCGAGCTCGGCAAGGTCGGCGGCAAGGAGGACGACGGCCCTGCCGTCGAGGGCGAGAACCCCTACACCGACCCTGACCAGGCCGAGGAGTTCGTGGCCCGCACCAACTGCACCTCGCTCGCCGTCGGCGTCGGCACCGCGCACGGCGTCTACAAGGGCACCCCGCACATCGAGCAGGGCGTCCTCAAGGAGATCCGTTCCCGCCTCGAGATCCCGCTGGTGCTCCACGGCACCTCCGGCGTGCCCGACGACCAGGTCGCCGAGGCCATCCGCAACGGCATCTGCAAGGTGAACTACGCCACCGAGCTGCGCCAGGCCTTCACCCGCGGCTTCATGGGCTACATGGCCGACAACCCCAACTGCTTCGATCCCAAGAAGCCCAATAAGCCGGGCATGCAGGAGATCTACGACGTCGTGGCCTCCCACATGGACAACCTCGGCTCCACCAACAAGGCCTAGGTGCCGGGCATGATCCTCACCGTCACCATGAACCCGTCGATCGACACGGCCTACCCGCTCGCGGGGCCGCTCAAGGTCGACGACGTGAACCGCGTCGAGCCCATCAAGACCGCCGGCGGTAAGGGGCTCAACGTCTCGCGCGTGCTCGGGCAGCTCGGCGACGACGTGCTCGCCACGGGCCTCCTCGGCGGGCGGATGGGCGACTTTATCGCCGATCGCCTGGACGAGGCCGGGGTCGCCCACGACTTCGCGCGCATCGCCGGCGAGAGCCGCGTCTGCATCGCGGTCCTCCATGAGGGCAACCAGACCGAGTTTCTCGAGGCGGGGCCCGAGGTGGGCGCCGACGAGCTCGCCGGCTTCGAGGCCAAGTTCCGCGAGCTCGCCGCCCGTGCCGACGTCGTCACGATGTCGGGTAGCCTGCCGCGAGGGGTCGACGCGGGATACTACGCCGTGCTCACGGGCATCGCCGCGGGCGCGGGCGCGAAGGTTCTCCTGGACACCTCGGGGGCCTCCCTCGAGGCCGCGCTCGGCGCAAAGCGCAAACCCTACCTCGTGAAGCCCAACCTCAGCGAGCTCGGGGCGCTCCTCGGCCGCGAGCTGTCCGCCGGCGACCTCGGCGAGGTCCGCGCCGCCGTCGAGGGAGACGAGCGCTTCCGCGGCGTCGAGTGGGTCGTCGTCTCGATGGGCGCCGCCGGCTCCGTCGCCTTCAGCGGCGGCCGCGCCTGGCGCGCCCGCGCGCCGCGCATCGAGTGCATGAACGCGACCGGCTCGGGCGACTCCACGGTCGCCGGCTTCGCCCACGGCATCGCCGCCGGCGCCGAGCCTGCCGAGGTCCTGCGTCTCGGAAACGCCTGCGGCACCTTGAACGCCATGGATCCCGCCACGGGGCACCTCCCCATGGAGCGCTGGGACGACATCTACGGGGCCGTCGAGGTCACGGAGCTCTAGTCCTTTGCTCACCGCATAAAGCGGGCGGGCGTCCATCGCCAGTAAAACCGGAGATGGGCGCCCGCTTTTTTATTGCGCCGTTTATCAGGGCTTTTATTGCAAGGTTACGCCTCGACCGCCGGCCACGTCCTACACACAGCACTCGACCACGCGCGCGGGTGTGGACTCGGCGATGGCTCCGCCGGGGTCGCGGTCGATGAAGACCATGTCGACGTCGCCCGGCTTCGCGAAGCGCGTGTACGAGCGGCCGTCGCAGATCTTCGACGAGTCCATGAGGACGACCTTGGTGCGCGCATGGGCGAGGAAGACCTTCTTTGCCTCGCTGACCGCGGCCAGGTCGGTCAGAAATCCGAACCCGGGGTCGTAGCCGTCTGCGCCGATGAACACCTTGTCGAAGAGGATGTCCGAGAGGCTCGAGGCGAGCAGGTGCCCGTAGAAGAACCCGTGCTCGCGCGAGAGCGTGCCGCCCGTGCCCGCGAGCCTGAGGTTGCCGAACTCCCCTGCTGCCGCGGTCGAGGATGGCCCAGTCGTTGGTGACGACGGTGATGTCGGAGCTCTCGGGGCGAGACGCCAGGGCGCGGACGAGCTCGAACGTGGTGGAGCCGCTGCCCACGAGGATCGTCTCGTGGTCGGACACGAGCCCCGCGGCTTCGGAGGCGATGGCGCGCTTCTCGCGCACATGGCCGCGGGAGCGCTCGTTTGTGCTGGTGAACGCGTAGTCAGAGACGAGCACCGCGCCGCCGTGGACGCGGCGGAGGAGCCCCCGGGCGGCGAGGGCATCGAAGTCCCCGCGCACCGTGACGGTCGAGACCCCGAGCTCGCGGGCCATGTCCGAGATGAGGATCGGCGAGCTCGACTGCAGCATCTCGACGATGCGGCGACGGCGCTCGGCGGCGAGCATCTTCGCGGGGCGTTCCTGGGCCATGCTCGCTCGTCTCCCCTTTTTAGGCTTGTTTCGGCTGCTCCGGCGCGCGGCGCGTCTCTTTGTATTGTGGCCTTTCGGTTCCTTGCGTTTGCCTTCGCTTCGGCAAGCGGCGTGCGAAATCAACGCCGAGGGATATTTACAAAAAAGCAGGCCAGTCGCATGAAGCGGCTGGCCTGCGTACGATCATGGTGCCCCCGGGCCGATTCGAACGGCCGACACCCGCTTTAGGAGAGCGGTGCTCTATCCCCTGAGCTACGAAGGCATGGAAGACGATTCTAGCACGATAAGCGCGACGGCGCGGGTTACTTGCCCTTCACGGCCTTGCCCTCGGCCTTCTGCGCCTCCGCCTTGGCGGCTGCGCGGGCGGCCTTCTCGTCCTCGGAAGCGATGTAGTCGGCAACGCGCTTGTCGTTCATGCCCTGCAGGCGCCTCTCGGCGGCCTTGCGGAACGGGCGGCGCTTGCGGAAGTCATAGATGAACGCGGCGATGATGAAGCCGTACGCGAGCACCAGCGTGACGATCGCGGCGATGCCCTGGGCAGTCGTGTACTCCTTGGACTCCGTCGGGAAGACGTACGCGAGCAGAAGCGAGATCACCGTCATGCCAAAGCCGACGCCCAGCAGGATCCACCAGGTCTTGTCGGTCTTCTTGTAGGCGTCGTCGCTCTTGAGGATGTAGTCGTACGCCTGGTTGCGGGCGTCCTCGAGACGGCGCTCCTCGGCCTTGGCGGCCTTCTTTTCTTCCTTGGTCATGAGGGCCGGGCTCTTCTTCGAGCGCTCGCCCTCCACGCGCACGGACGACGCGGCCTCGCGCGCGGGCCTGGCGCCGGCGGCCGAGGCCTTGCCGGACTTGAACGGGTCGTAGGCAGCGGGCGCACGGTCCTCGTCGCTGGCCGTCGGCTTCTCGGCCGCGTCCTTGGACTTCTTGGTCATGGTGTCGACCGTGACCTTGGCCTCGTCGCGGGCGCCTTCGATGGTGTCACGCAGGGACATTAGACTCCTTTGGGCTCAAACTCGGTACCGGTGATGATCTGGAACGCCTCCTGATAGCGCTTGGAGGTGCCCTCGATCACGTCCGCCGGGATGCGGGGCGGCTCGCCCTGCATGTCCCAGTTGGCGCGCAGCCAATCGCGGACGTATTGTTTGTCGTAGCTGGGCTGGACCTGGCCCTCTGCGTAGCCCTCGACCGGCCAGAAGCGGCTGGAGTCGGGGGTCAGGCACTCGTCGATGAGGGTCAGTTTGCCGTCGATGAAGCCGAACTCGAACTTCGTGTCGGCGATGATGATGCCGCGCGTGGCGGCGTACTCGGCCGCGGCCTTGTAGATGGCCAGCGAGGCGGAGCGCAGCTGGAGCGCGACCTCGTCGCCCACGATCTCGCAGCAGCGCTGGAACGAGATGTTCTCGTCGTGATCGCCGAGCTCGGCCTTGGTCGACGGGGTAAAGATGGGCTGCGGGAGCTTGGAGGCCTCGGTCAGGCCCTCGGGGAGCTTGATGCCGCAGACGGTGCCGTCGGCGTCGTAGGTCTTCTTTCCGGAGCCGGTGAGGTAGCCGCGCACGATGCACTCGATGGGCACGGTCTGGGCCTTCTTGACGAGCATGGAGCGGCCAGCGAGGTAGTCGCCGTACTGCTGGAACTCCTCGGGGAAGTCGGCGACGTCGCACGAGATCATGTGGTTGGGCATGAGGTCGGCGAAGCGCTCGAACCAGAACGCCGAGATACGGGTGAGGATCTCGCCCTTGTGGGGGATCTCGTCGGGCAGGATGAAGTCATACGCGGAGATGCGGTCGCTGGCGACCATGAGCAGGCTGTCGCCGCAATCGTAGATGTCGCGCACCTTGCCGTGCGAATCCGGACGCTTCTGAATCTCGGACATCGAATACCTCGGTTTCCTAATCGGCGACTCTGACGCGTCGCCACCCAGATGCATAACACACAGAAGTATACCGCTGCCGGCAGGCGCGCGGCTAGCCTTCCTGGATGGCCTGGGCGATGTTGCGGCGGCCGCGGTTCTGCGGGATGCGCAGGGTGAAGGTGGTGCCACGGCCAAGCTCGGACTCCACGAGGATGGTGCCGTTGTGCTTGTCGACGATCTCCTTGGTGAGCGAGAGGCCCACGCCGAGGCCGCCGCTCACGCGCTCGCGGCTGACGTCGGAGCGCCAGAAGCGGCTGAAGGTCTGGGGGATGTCCTCCTTGGCGATGCCGATGCCCGTGTCCTGCACGGATATGAGCACGTCGCCGCGCTCGGTCTTCACCGACACCTTCACGTAGCCGTCGGCGTCCGTGTAGCGCATGGCGTTGCTCATGAGGTTGACCACGGCCTCGCGGATGAGGTCGGCGTCGATGTCCGCCATGATCTCCTCGCGGCCGCTCTCGTTGATGAACCGCAGGTGGAGGCCCTTCTCGTGGAAGAGCGCATGCTGGCTCGAAACGAGGCTGCGCAGCAGGTAGACCACGTCGGTGCGCTCGGTCTTGAGCTCGTTGGCGTTGTTCTCCAGGCGGCTCAGCTTGAGCATGGCGTCCACCAGCCTGGACAAGCGCCTGACCTCGGAGGCGACCGTCTCGAAGTGCTCGTCGTCGGCGGGCAGCACGCCGTCCTGCATCGCCTCGACCGTGGCCTGCATGGCCATGAGCGGGGTGCGCAGCTCGTGGGCGACATCGCCCGTGAGCCGGTGCTCGAGCTTGATGTCGCGCTCGAGCGAGGTCGCCATGTCGTCGAAGGTCTCGCCGAGCTGGCCGACCTCGTTCTCACCCTTGACGCCGGAACGCGCGGTGAGGTCGCCGTTGCGGATCTGCTTGGCGGTGTCGGTGATCCTCTTTATGGGGGCGGACATGCGCCGGGAGGTGAAGTAGCCGATCACGCAGGCGAGGAGCACGCCCACCGACGCGGCGATGGCGATGGCCTCGAAGGAGCTCTCCTTGAAGGCGGTGTCCGACTTGGTCAGCAGGACGTCCGAGCCGAAGGCCCACAGGCGCACCTCGCCGACCGTGTTGCCCTCGGCGTCGCGCACGGGGGCGGTGACCACCGAGTCGGCGCCGGTGGGCGCGAGCGACTTGGAGGACTGGGGCTGGACCGTGCCGTCGGCGCGCGTCTTCGAGGAGCTGCCGCCCGCGGCCCAAGTGTCGTCGTAGAGCACGCCGCCGTCCGCATCGATGACCTGCACGCCGATGTCGGACGAGAACGCCGAGGCCGAGGCCGCGCGCTGGACGACGTCGGAGGTCCAGCGGCCCTGCGCCGAGTACGCCTCGGTGAGCGACTCGGCGGTCGAGTCGGCCATCGACTGCATGTTCGCCCTGGTGTAGGACGTGAACTGGTCGCCCCACACCACCGCGAGCACGACCACGAAGATCAGCGCCATCAGCACGGCGATGAGCGCGAACGCCAGCGTCATGCCCGACGCGAACGACTGCCCGCCGGCGGGCTTGGGCTTCAGGGTGTTCCACGAGTTACGAGTCGAGGGCTGCTTGGAGCCCTCGACTGCGTGCGCGTTATTTCCTATGACGAACTTGGCAGCCAAGGCGCCTCCCCGCGCTCGTTACTTCTCGGGCTTCTCGGGCGCCTCGAAGCGGTAGCCGACGCCGTGGACGGTGTAGAGCCAGCGCGGGTTGCGCGGGTCGTCGCCCAGCTTGGCGCGCAGGTTCTTGACGTGCGAGTCAATGGTGCGCTCGTAGCCCTCGAAGTCGTAGCCGAGGACCTTCTCGACGAGCTCCATGCGGGTGTACACGCGGCCCGGGTAGCGGGCGAGCGTGGTCAGGAGCTTGAACTCGGAGGCGGTGAGGTCGACCTCCTTGCCCTCGACGAGGACCTTGTGGCCCGAGATGTCGATGACGAGGTCGCCGAAGTCGAGGACCTCGAGCGCCGGCTCGACCTCGGTGTGGGCGCGGCGCAGCAGGGCGCGCACGCGGGCCACGAGCTCGCGCGGGCTGAAGGGCTTGATCAGGTAGTCGTCGGCGCCCAGCTCCAGGCCGATGATGCGGTCCTCGACCTCGCCCTTTGCGGTGAGCATGATGATGGGCACGTTCGAGGTCTCGCGGATGGCGCGGCAGACGCGCTCGCCCGAGAGCTTGGGCAGCATGAGGTCGAGGATCACGAGGTCGAAGGAGTGCTTCTCGAACTCCTCGACCGCGCTTTGGCCGTCGCCCACCCCGCGCACGAGGTAGTTCTCGCGCTCCAGGTAGGCGGCGACGGCGTCGCGAATCGCTTTCTCGTCCTCTACCAGCAGGATCTTCTTGTCGTCTGAAGCCATCGTGGCCTCCCAGCTGAACGGTTTTTTGTTTTCGGGGCGCAGGGCGCATCCCACAAGTGTGGATATTTTACCCCACCGCGCAACCGCGCGATCAGACTCCTAGGCGGAAGGCGCGAACCGTGACGCTGGCGGGGTAGCCGGTGTCGGCGTCCTTGACGGTGGCAAAGGTGACGAAGAGGTCGCAGTCGCCGCAGCGCGCCGGGTACTCGCCGTAGTCAACCGACCGGTCGATGGAGAGCAGCGACGAGTACTTCTGGTTCTTCGAATCCACCACCATGTAGGACGAGCGGCTCTTTATGAGGTAGAGGCCGTCGGTGCCGGCAGGGCACTCGGACGGCTCGCGATCAACCTTGATGAAGTCGCCCGAGCGCGTGCCCACGTAGGTGCCCATCTGGGAAAGAAGCCCGCCCGAGCTGTAGCTCGCCTCGATGGAGACGACGAACTTATCGCCCACGCGGGTGGCGCGGAAGGGCTTGACGCCGGCGGGCAGGACGAGCTGGTCCACCTGGGTGGACATGTTGTCCGAGGCGGAGTAGGCCGTAACCCCATAGAACGTGCCCTCGCCGGCGCGCACGCGCGGCGAGAGAATCACGTTGCCCGCGGAGACCGTCGGGCGCGTGGCGAAGCGGCCGGGCGACTCGACGACCTTGCGGGCGTCCTTGTCCCCGGTGGACCATAGGTAGCAGGCGGAGGACTCGGAGGTCTTTTTTCCCGAGAGCGAGGGCATGACCTGCCAGACGACCTTCGAGCCGGTGCAGGCGATGGGCGCCGGGTCGTAGTCGGAGTCGGCGTCCCAAAGCTTCTGGGGATCTCCGGAGAGCGCGCCGTCGGAGAACTTCGCCGCGTAGAGCTGCCAGGAGCGCGACGACATGTCGAGCTCGACCCACGCGTAGACCGAGTCCGAGCAGGCGACGTCGTAGATCACGGTCGTCGCGGCGGCGCCCTTCGGGGCCGAGACGACCTCCGACAGCGTGCCCGAGCTCGTCGAGAAGGCCCCGCCCTTGACGGCAGGCAGCGCCGAGGAGCCGGCGACGGTGGCGGGCACCCAGGTGCCCTCCGCGGGGCGCAGGACGCAGCCGAGCGGCAGGGTCCAGGTGCCCTCGAGGGTGAAGCCGTGGTTGTCCTCGTACTCGTAGGGCGACCCGTCGGCAGTCACGCTCACGGCGGAGTCGGAGTCGACGACCACAGGGTCGCTGACCTGGTCTTTGTTGTCGTGCGAACAGCCGGCGAGGATGCCCACGGCAGCGCCCGCGACGCCCGCCGCGGCGGACGCCTTGAAGAAACCTCGTCTGGTGAGCTTGGGTCGGCGCACGTCTGTGTTCCTCCGCCTAGGGCGCCTGAGGCGCTGCTAGTTCGCCGCCGCGGGAGCCTGGCCGGCGGCGATGGCGTCCATGGCCTGCAGAAGCGCGGTCGAGAACTGATCGGCGCAGGAGGTCTTGCGCGGGCCGCAGGTGTTGCCCTTGAGGATCTCGGCGACCTCCTCGGTCGGGCGGCCGGCGACGAGCTTGGAGATGGCGGCGAGGTTGCCGGAGCATCCCCCGTCGAAGCTCACATGCTCGATGGTGCGGCCGTCGTCGGAAAGGTCGATGTGGATCATCTGGGAGCAGACGCCGCGCGGGCGGAAATCGATGTGCTGCATAGTGCGTGAATCCCCTTTAATTCGTCAGCGATGCTAGTATGCCCGTCATTCGGTGACGGTCGCCGGGGACGGCGGTTTTCCGCCGCCCTCCACATAACGACGGCCCTAGAACTCGAGCTGCTCCAGGCGGTCGAAGACGACGCCGACGCGGGTGAGGAAGCTGCGCGGGTCGAAGATCGCGTCGAGCTCGGACGCCTGCAGCTTGCCGCAGCGGGGGTCGGCCTCGAGCTTCTGGCGGAAAGTGGTGCCGGGCTCGCACTGCTGCACCTCTCGCCACGTGGCCATGGCGTTCTCCTGCACGATCTTGTAGGCGTCCTCGCGGGTGATGCCGGTGTCCACCAGGTGCAGCAGCACCTTGGAGGAGTAGATCAGGCCGCGGGTCTTGTTGAGGTTGGCCATCATCTGGGCCGGGTACAGGATCAGCCCGTCGACGATGCGGATGAGGCAGGTGAACATGTGGTCGAGGGCGATGAAGCTGTCTGCCTGCGCCACGCGCTCGGCGGAGCTGTGGCTGATGTCGCGCTCGTGCCACAGGGCCACGTTGTCGAAGGCGACCTGCGCGTTGGCCTTGACCACGCGCGAGAGGCCGCAGACCTTCTCGACCGTGATGGGGTTGCGCTTGTGGGGCATCGCGGAGCTGCCCTTCTGGCCCTTGCGGAACGGCTCCTCGGCCTCGAGGGTGTCGGTGCGCTGGAGGTTGCGGATCTCGGTCGCGATGCGCTCGCAGGTCGCGGCCGTGGTGGCCAGGACGCCGGCGAGGTAGGCGTGGTGGTCGCGGCTGATGACCTGGGTGGAAAGAGGGTCGTGCGTGAGGCCCAGGTGCTCGCAGACGTACTCCTCGACGCGCGGGTCGATGCTGGAGTAGGTGCCCACCGCGCCGGAGATCGCGCCGAAGGCCACGTTGTCGCGGGCGTCCTTCAGGCGGTCGAGGTCGCGCTTGAGCTCCCAAGCCCAGCTTCCGAACTTCATGCCGAAGGTCATGGGCTCGGCGTGGATGCCGTGGGTGCGGCCGACGCAGAGGGTGTCCTTCTCCTCGAAGGCGCGGCGCTTGCAGATCTGGCCGAGCTTCTTGCAGTCCTCGATGAGGATGTCGGTGGCCTGGACGAGCTGGTAGCACAGGGCGGTGTCGCCGAGGTCGGAGGAGGTCATGCCGTAGTGGACCCAGCGGGAGGGCTTGGGCTGGCCGGCGGGCACGTCGGCGTCGATGTAGGAGCCCATGTTGGTCAGGAAGGCGATGACGTCGTGGTTGGTCACGGCCTCGATGGCGTCGACCTCCTCCTTGTTGAAGGCGGCGTGCTCGCGGATCCAGGCGGCCTCCTCCTTCGTGATTCCGCTCTCGCCGATCTCGGCGTGGGCCTCGCAGGCCAGGATCTCGATCTCCTGCCAGACGGCGTACTTGTTCTCCAGCGAGAAGATGTGGCCCATCTCCGGGCGGGTGTAGCGATCGATCATGCGGGGTCCTCCAAATGGTTGGCGAGACATACGAACGACATTTTAGCAGGTAGGTTGTCATGTGTTTGGTAATCATCAGGATATCCAACTGAAAGCAGGCGCCTTTTGTTGAGTCAAATCCAACAAAAGGCGCCTGCTCTACGCGGGGGTTAAGCTACCTCGTTTTGCCAGACCGCAATTCGTCCCTGACAGCCTTTCTGGTTGCGAAATAGCTTACAAGGCCGACCAAAACGAGAAGCATGGCAGCAGGAATCAAATACCGCACGCAAATTGCATATAGAACGATCAGCCCTTCTTGCCACGTCATCGTCATCACCTTATTCGTTACACCCATCCACCGTTCATCCAACCACTTCCGTCGTCATAGAACTCTGCATAGAAACTGAACACCTGGTTAAAGTTTATATAGTTGGTCAAGGTTGCGGTATAACTCACAGCAAGGGTTTGGCCACCGTCGAGCTTTGTATACGAATATGAATAGTGCGCAACCTTGGTGGACGTTCCCGAGATCCACGCGTCCTCGACGGCACCTATGAACCCCCCGGATCCAACCCAGTAAACTGCTACCGCTTTAATCACTTCCGGTTGCCCCGCGACCGTAGTAAAAGTTCCAGATGTTACTCCAGTAACTCTGCGATCAGAAGCAGTTACAACAACGCCCTCGCTATCCTGTCGCTGCTTTTCCGGATAGTCGACGCAAATAATTGGCTCACCTGCCGCCTTCGCTTCACTGCAGGCCTTTTCCCAGAGTCGCATAGCTTCCTGAGCACCTGCGGAAGGGGTTTCGCAAACCCTCTCCTCCGCTAGAGCATCCTTTGGAGTCAACGCCAGACTCGTCGCGCCAAGCGCCATGGAAAGAAATGCCTTTCTTGTCAGATTCGACTTTTTCATAAAGGGCCTCCTCTTGTCTTGGCAGGTCGCGCACCCGCCGATCGTTTGCGATAGCCATCTCCGGTCATCGCTTCCTTGGCTTCGATTATTCGAAATCAGCCCCGCGACCTCTATAGACAAGGGATATGAAACTCATATAACGAGGTGTCTATTTTGACGCGCACAGCTCAGAAGAGCGGCTCCCCTATCATCCGCCCTATCTCCACACGCAACTCATCCTTTTTATGGACGTCTAACCGTCTATAGATTGCCGCTCGTGCTGAGTTCACCGAGCCAACCGATAAGCAAAGCTCATCGGCAATTCCCGAACGCGTGTAGCCGAGCGCCGTAAGTAACGCCACTGAAGCCTGCGTCTGGTTAAGGCCCCTTGCCTTGAGGGCCATAGTCGCCCGATTCCGCACGTCGTCTTCGATCGTCTCGCTTATTGACTGAGCCCTACTCATCAGGACTTCGTCAACAATCGCCCATACATAGCAAAGTGATACCGCAATCGACCACAGAGCGCTGGCTGCGGAGATGGCAGCAGCGCTTGCCGCAACCATTTCGAGATTCCCCGAGTAATGCGCACCAAGACCCACAGCCCCACAGATGTCGCCCATCGCCCAGCCGGCTATAACTCCAAGCGCAAAACTTCCCGGCCAAACAGTTTTGTCCATGCATCTTGTAAGCTCTAGAGAGCTGGAGAGACAGACAGCAAACGCAACTGCCGCAATCACAAAGTTGGGGGCTATCGAAGCCGCCAAAGCCGAGACGGCAAGAGCGGGGATTAGATTTCGCGCCCTCCCGCTCTTCGCCTCAGACCAGATAATCATGCCGCAGCAACCAAGAACCGGAATGACAAGAAATGGCATGAGCGGCCAAATACCAGCTGCCCCACGCCAAGACTCCTCCGTCGCAACCCCGAGAATGAACAGCATTGCGACGTGCGATCCGTTCGAGAATCGACAACCATCCTCTTGCGGCGCACAACGTTCGGACACAGCACGAGAAGCAACCAATCCGCCAACACCAGCGGAAATCCCCAGGACGAGCAAGGCGAGTTGAGGATGCATTGCTTTGGCAGCAGCCCGCGCCAGCATAACGACGCCAAGTAACGCCCAGTTCCCCCGTCGTAGAGAGGCCCCGCTCTTCCCAAGGGAAACGTTCTCACCAAGCAGAACTCCTGCGCAGCTTAGCACTGCCATCCCATGAGAAGTGCCAAGGGCAATTGGAGCGGCGGCCAAACCAACAGGAAGCTGCAAGGCAACACTGACGGAGACCTGCAACGACAAGGCCAGGCGTGATTGCCGCCGCGGCCCCTCGGTCTCGCGAGGCCCTATCGATTCCCGAGCATCCAATAATGACCGAAGCTCCGCTGCAGAGGAAACGCCAAGTTTCTTGTAAGCATGCGATTGTGTGTTTCGCACTGTTGAGGCGCTCTTGCCCAATATCGTTGCGATTTCGCTCGAAGTGCGGCCTTGGACAAGAAGCTCCATTGCCGTAGTTTCTCCTCGAGACAGTCCTTTAGAAGCAAACAGGCTTTTGGCAACTGTAATCGCCGTGCTTTCCCCCTCAGGCGAAAGCACGGTGCCGGGTTCCGGCTCCCTAGTTAATGGGAGGACGACAATCAGAGCAACAGCTGCACAGGACACGGCAGCGCATATCGCTGAATGTAGGACGACGTAGCGAAGCACTCCGTCATCTATAAACGCAATCCCCACGGAGGCAAGGCAACCAAGAGCAAAAGCCCTCAACAAACGTATGCCACCGGCACTCGCAAGCAATAGTAAAGCCGCTGCATAGATTATTGGCGGGATGAAATTCAGCGGAAGGGCTGCTCCGTATTTTATCGTTACGGTTTCGGCAGCGGCCCAAGGGGGAGCACCCGCACCTGCCGCCCCCGAAATCAGTCCCTGCATCATTGCAAACAAGGGGGCGTGTCCCTCGCCACAAGATGCCAAGGAGACCAGCGGGTACAGGGGCGCGAGCGAAATTGGCAGAATCATTCCAACCAAAACCGCAAGCATGCCCTCGGGTTTGCCGTGACAGGAAGAGCGTGCATCCAAATTCAGTTGCAGCAAAACTCCGCAACCAAACGATCCCATGAGAGGAAGTACTACGCCGACTAGCAACGTAGCCACAGGTAAGACATAAGGTGAAGCCGCGTTAGGAATCAAATCCAACGTCAATAAGCCATCCGCCACGCCACAGGCCACGTAATAGAGGGCCGATAACGCAACGATCGGAGCAACACGCGACGCATTGGTGCTCAGTCTCCGGAGGGAGGGGCAACTCAAACCAAACGAGAGACCAATTGCCGCCATCAGTATCGAGGCCGAGACAGAGAGCGTCGTAGAGTCAAGAAGCCCTCCAACGGCTGGCGAGAAAACAGGGGGCGCACCAAAATAGAGCGCGATCCCCAAGCAACCGTATATAACGTTCTTCTTGCCAGTCTTCACTCGGATGCCCCCTCACGAGCTTCTGGCTCAAAACAACGCAGCAGGGGCGCGCCGCAGACTAAGCCGCGACCGCGCCCCTGCTGACGATTTTACATTACAGCGCGGCCTTGGCCTCGGCGAGCTGTTGCTTGACGGCCTCGATGCCGGTGCCGCCGTAGGTCGTGCGGGCATTGGCGATGCCCTCGGGGTCGAGGTCGGCGGCGATGTCGTCCTCGAACAGGTCGCTCGCGGCGCGGAACTCGTCGGCCGTCAGGTCCTCAAGACCCTTGCCGTGCTTCTCGCAATAAAGCACGAGCTCGCCGACCATGCGGTGGGCGTCGCGGAACGGCATGCCCTTCTTTGCAAGGTAATCCGCCACGTCGGTCGCGGCAGTAAAGCCGAGCTTGGCCTGCTTGAGCATGACATCGGCATTGACCTGCATGGTCTCGAGCATGCCAGCGGCAATCTCCATGCAGTCGGAGAGCGTCTTTGCGGCGTCCATCGGGCCTTCCTTGCACTCCTGAAGGTCCTTGTTGTACGCGAGCGGCAGCGACTTCATCGTGGTAAGAAGCGCCATCAGGTCGCCGTAGACGCGGCCGCACTTGCCGCGGGTGAGCTCGGCGAAGTCGGGGTTCTTCTTCTGCGGCATGATCGAGGAGCCGGTGGAGTAGCTGTCGGAGAGCGTGATGAAGCCGAACTCGGTCGAGCTCCACAGGACGATCTCCTCGCACAGGCGGCTTAGGTGCATCATGCTCACGCTGCAGGCGTACTCGAGGTCGAGCAGGTAGTCGCGGTCGGAGACGGCGTCGAGCGAGTTGGGGATCGCGTGGTCGAAGCCGAGAAGCTCCGTGGTGCGCTGGCGGTCGAGCGGGTAGGTGGTGCCGGCGAGCGCCGCGGCGCCGAGCGGGTTCGCGTCCGCCGCGTCGAGGGCGGCGACCAGGCGCTTGCGGTCGCGCGTGAACATCCAGAAGTACGCGAGCATATGGTGGCTGAAGAGCACCGGCTGCGCGTGCTGGAGGTGGGTGTAGCCGGGCATCACGACGCCCATGTGCTTGCGGGCGACGTCGACGAGTACGCGGCGCAGAGCGTCGTTACCCTCGATGAGGTGGGAGCAGAGCTCCTTGGCGTACAGCCGGATGTCGGTCGCTACCTGGTCGTTGCGGGAGCGGCCGGTGTGCAGGCGCGCGCCCGGGGTGCCGATGTTGCGCGTGAGGGCACCTTCGACGGCCATGTGGATATCCTCGTCGTTGACGTCCCAGGCAAACTCGCCGCGCTCGATCTGGCCGGCGATGTCGGCCAGGCCCGCGTCGATGGCGGCCTGGTCCTCATCGGAGATGATGCCCTGCTCGGCGAGCATGCGCGCGTGCGCGCGGCTGCCCGCGATGTCTTGCTGGGCCATCGCCTTGTCGACCTCGAGGGACGCGCCGAACTCCTGCGTGAAGGCGTCGACGCCCTTCTCGAACCTACCACCCCAAAGCGCCATGCGCCCTCCTTGTGCTTGTTCGCTAAATCGTCCCAGCTAGATTACCTCACCGCCGCGGACGCCGCCACGCGCGGCAACGGAGCGGCAACGTCCGTGGCGCGGCGGCAGGCTACGGGCCCATCCGGGCTCGCGGCTACCCTTTTCGCCGCGCCCGCCGCCATCGGCGCGGCAGCGGCCCTTCTTGCCAATAACGTACAAGTTTGACCTCTACAGACGCAAAGAAGCCCCAACGACGTCAAACTTGTACGTTAATACCCCTGGCGACCTCACAACGAATACCTCGGTAGCCCACCCCCGAACCATTCCCTGAGCACTTTCGACTTCCTCTCGAGCTCGCGGGCGTAATCCTGGGCCTCGGACCAGGGCAGCATCGACCACAGCAGCTCCTGCCGCCTCTTTGCGGCGCCCGCGCTCGCCAAGTACCCGACGGCGAAGCCGGGCACCTCGACACCCATCGCCTCGACGCAGCGAAGCGTCTCGACCACGAGCGCGTCGAGTGCCTTCTCCTCAAAGAGATCCTCCGAGCAGACGGGCAGGATCATCTTGCCCATCGCCATAAGCTCCCGATTTCTGCGCAGGTCATCGACGTATTTGCCGCGCGCGGCCTTGATGGCCGCAGCCCTTGCATGCCCGTCTGCCGCCGCGGCGACCGCCTGGAGATCGTAGTGCCCGCGGCCGTCGTAGTTGAACCCAACCGGCGCGGCCGCGAGCTCGATGTCGGGGACGCGCGACTCGGGGCATCCCCGGACGACGAGCTCGGGTGGGTTCTCGTGCCTGACGTTGAGGCGCACCTCGCCCAGCCCGTAGCCGCCTACCGTCAGCGGAAGGGTCAGCATCGTGGCGAGAACCGCCTCCATGGGCGACCAGGCGTTGTCCGCCACATACGCCAGCGCGCGATAGGCGTCCTCTTTGCCGGGGAGGTATGTGCACGCCCCGAGGAACTCCCGGATCTTTCCGACGGAGGTCGCCGCCTCGATGCCGAAAGCGACCGTCCCCATCATGGGGTCGGCAGGGTCCCTCCCGAAGGTCCCGCACAGCTCGTAACCCAAAAGCACGAGGACGGGGAACCGCAGCCTGCCGACCATGTCGACGAACAGAAGCTCCGGTGAGGGAATCGCCACGCCGTTGCCGACGTCGATGAAGGAGCCGGCGCGGAGGCCGGCCCCGTAGACCGTGTTGCGCGCGAAGCTCGCGCCGAGGCGCTGGGCGGGCTTGGGGACGACGACGTCGAGCGGGCGCTCCTTTGTCGGCGGCGCCGAGAGGAGCAGCGCGTCGAGTGGCAACGCGCCCGTGGTCCAGCGCTTGCGCGGGGCGGGGTCGGGCGCAGGAGGGTCGATGCGCCTCCGCAAAGCCGAGAGGTCCCGGCGCCGCACGTCGCGCAGGATCCGCAGCCCGGCGAGGCCGTTGACGGCGAGTTTCATGGGATGGCCCTTCTTCGCAAAGAAATAACGTGCAAGTTCACGCTCAACATGCCGAGAAGGGCACTTCCATGCGTGAACTTGCACGTTATTGTCGATGCGCAGCGCGCCGGTCAGGCCGATGAACGCTCTCGGGCGCCGTCATTTGCGGCGAACGGCTGCTCGCCGCCGGCGAAGGGCTTCTTGCCAGAAGACCTTCCCAGCCCTAGTCGACCGCGGTGAGGCCGCTCTTGGGGCCCTGGACCTTGGACCAGGTCTGGGACTCGAGACCGTGCAGGGCGATGAAGCCGCGCGACGCGGTGTGGTCGAAGGTGTCGCCCTCGTCGTAGGTGGCCAGGTTGTAGTCGTAGAGGCTGTAGGGCGAGCGCATACCGTCGATGAAGAGGCCACCTTTGCAGAGCTTGATGCGCACGTCGCCGGTGACGAACTGCGAGCAGAACTCGTTGTAGGCGTCGATGGCGAGCTTGGCCTGGCTGAACCACAGGCCGTTGTACACGAGGTCTGCCCACTGCTCGTCGAGCTCGCGCTTGGTCTTCTGGGTGTTCACGTCGAGGCACATCTGCTCCATGGTCTCGTGCGCGGTGATGAGCAGCAGCGCGCCCGGGCACTCGTAGCACTCGCGGGACTTGATGCCCACGACGCGGTTCTCGACCATATCGATGCGGCCGTAGCCGTTGCGGCCGGCGATCTCGTTGGCCTTGATGATGAGGTCGAGCAGCGGCATCTTCTCGCCGTTGAGGGCAACGGGCAGGCCCTTCTCGAACGAGATGACGACGGTCTCGGGCTCGGCCGGGCAGTCCTCGAGGTTGCTGGTCATCGTCCAGATGTCCGCGGGCGGCTCGTTCCAGGTGTCCTCAAGGACGCCGCACTCGATGGCGCGGCCCCAGAGGTTGTCGTCGATGGAGTAGGGCTTCTTGTGCGTGACGGGCACGGGCACGTCGTGGGCGGCCGCCCACTCCATCTCGGAGTCGCGGGTGGTCAGGTCCCAGACGCGGACCGGGGCGATGATCTCGAGGGAGGGGTCGAGCGCGCGGATCTCGGTCTCGAAGCGGACCTGGTCGTTGCCCTTGCCGGTGCAGCCGTGCGCGACGTACTTGGCGCCGGTGGCGTGGGCGATGTCGACGATGTGCTTGGAGATCAGCGGGCGGGACAGCGCGGAGAGCAGCGGGTAGACCTTCTGGTACTTGGCGTTGGCCTTGATGGCGTGCGAGAGGTACTTGTCGGCGTACTCCTCGCGCATGTCGACGGCCTCGGAGTGGATGGCGCCCATGTCGAGGGCCTTCTTCTCGATCCAGGTGAGGTCCTTCTCGTCCTGGCCGACGTTGCCGCAGATGGCGACGACGTCGAGGCCCTTCTCGACCTGGAGCCACTTGACGATAACGGACGTGTCGAGGCCGCCGGAGTACGCGAGGACGACTTTTTCCTTCTCTGCCATTGTTCGATTCCTTTCGTTGGCTGTATGCACGGTTTTGTGTGGCGCGGATAGCGCGGGTAATACGGATGACGCAGGTCAATCACAGCAAAGCTCAACACCCGACGACGCCGGACGTTGCGAATGATTTATCTTTGGCGGGAACGCACAGAGACAAGGACGCAGCGCACGCGACATCGCGGGCTAGATTCGTCGCATCTGGCGTCGGTTCATGGGGAAAGAGGCGAACAGCTGGCTAAGCACAGCGTCGTGGCACATCATTTGGCTTCTTTCGCCTCCCCTAAAGACTAGTGGCCCGCGATATGTGCGCGGGGCTGCAATCAACGACCTCGACTATATGCCTGTGGGCGCGGCGCGCGCAACCCGCGGCGCGCATAGAATCCGTTTGGAAACAAAGAAGCCCGCGACGGGAGCGGGAGGCCGCGCGACGCGGCACCTCGCGGGCGCGGGCGAGCGGCGCGCGCATCGCTCCATGCGGCCCCCGCGGCGCTCTAAGGGATGGGCGGCGCGGGCCTTTGCGGCGCCCCGACGCGCATGAGGGCGGGATTTGTTCCCCTGATCCGCCTCGGGAACCAAAGCTTGCCGGCGACAACAAAAAAAGGTCGAAGCAAAATCTGCTTCGACCTGCACAAATGCGGTGGTGCGCCGTCAGGGTCTCGAACCCTGGACCTTGGGATTAAAAGTCCCCTGCTCTACCAACTGAGCTAACGGCGCGTATGCGTTTGTCGATTTTAACACGACAACCCGCGCGATGCGGTGAGGCTACTCCTCCCAAGCCCACTGGCCGCCGACGAAGACCGGGGTCTCGACCCCGTCCGCGTCGACGCCCCAGATGTTGAGGTCGTCGGAGCCGACCATGAAGTCCACGTGTGTCGAGCTCTGGTTGACGCCGAGGGCCAGTAAGCCGTCCTTATCGGCGTCGAGGCCGCCCTCGACGCACTCCGGGAAGCCCATGCCGAGCGCCAGGTGGCAGCTCGCGTTCTCGTCGTAGAGCGTGTCGTAGAACAGCGTCTTGCTCTGGCGAATCGGGGTGTTCTTGGAGACGAGCGCGACCTCGCCGAGGCGGCAGCTGTTCTCGTCGGCCTCGATGATGCTGCGCAGGACCTCGCGCCCCTGCTCGGCGTCGAACTCGACCGCGCGGCCGCCCTCGAAGCGGATCCAGAAATCGCGAATGACCTGCCCGGAGTGCACGAGCGGCATCGCGGAGTACACGACGCCGTCGGCGCGCTTGCGGTCGGGCGAGGTGAAGAGCTCCTCGGTCGGGATGTTGGGGAAGAACACCGTGCCCGTGACGGTGCGCCCGGCGCCGCCGTCCCAGATGTGGCCGGCGGTGAGGCCCACCGTGAGGTCCGTGCCGTTGGAAGAGCGGTAGCGCAGCGCGTCGAAGTGGTGCTGGTTGAGCCAGCGCTTGGTCTTCTCGAAGGAGGCGTTGTGCGTCTCCCAGGCGCTCTCGGGATCGTCTCCGTCGGCGCGCGACGTCGCGAGGATCAGGTTCCACAGCCGGTAGACGGCCTCAGCGTCGGACTTGCCGGGGAACACCTCGCGGGCCCACGCCGCCACGGGGACGCCCGCGATGCACCAGACGTTACGGCCGAAGTCCATGCCGTCGCGGAACGAGCGGCACTGCGTGTTGCGCGCCTTGCGGGCTGCGGCGGGCTTGGCCGGGTCGATGCCCTTGAGCGAGGACGGATCGCTCCCCTCGAGGAAGAGGAACGCGGCGCCGGCCTCGGCGAGGCTGTTGAGCTGCTCGACCTGCCAGGACGGGGTGTTCTCGAACCAGGAGGTCTCCACGTTCTCGTAGGTCAGGCGCGAGACGGCGTCGTCGTGCCAGATCACGGTCACATGGCCCGCGCCGGCGCGGTAGGCGCGCTCGACCACGCGGCGGGCGAAGTCGGCGCGCTCCACGGGGGCCTCGAGCACGAGCTCCTGGCCCGGCTTGAGGGCGACGCCCTTCTTTACGAGGAGGTTCGCGTAGAGATCGAGCTGGTCGGAGAGGGCATCGGTGGCGATGCGGCACTCCTCGTCGGTCATGGGGATGGGAGGCATAGGCAGATCCTTTCTTGCGGTCGAGCTGCCTTCTTCGTATACCCAACCGCGGCATGAAAAAGGCCCCCGGAGGGGCCAGAGGTTGTATGGAGCGGGCAACGGGACTCGAACCCGCGGATGTCAGCTTGGGAAGCTGATGCCTTACCACTTGGCGATGCCCGCAAAGCTGTTAAATCGTACCACAAGCCGCGGAGGATAACAGCAGGGGACGTGCACTTCTTGGCCGCATCGACTGGCAAGAAGTGCACGTCCCCTGGTAAACGCGATCGCTCGCGCGGGCTAGCTGCGGCGGATGAGCTCCGTGACGGCCTCGGTGACGGCGACTGCCTGCTCGGGGACGAGGTTCTCGGCGACGTCGGCGGCGGTGCGGGAGAGCGCACGGGTGCCGGGGGCGTCGGTGCCCATGATCGTGACGGCGCGCATCGAGGAAAGCATCGCCGGCGTGGCGTCAGTGGATGCCCAGTCGTACTTGGCCTTCTCGACCGGGAGGTGCAGGTCGGACGCAATCGTACTGAGCATGCGGAGCATGCGGCGGTCGGCGCGGCGCGTGACCAGGAGCCCCTCGCGGGTGAGCAAGGTGAGGTCGCCGGCGGCGACGGAGTCGAGGTTGATCACGAACGAGCCGCGGATCTGTTGGCGGTGCTCGGCGAGGAAGGCGCGCATGCCCGCGTGGTCGCAGTCGCTCGCGCCGAGCGCGACGAACCAGATGTCGTGCGAGATCAGCGCGTCGTCGCCGAGGCCGAGGATGGCCTCGCGGAGATCGGACTCGTCCGGCGCGCCCTCGGGGACGATATCCTGGCCGGACTCGCCCTCCTCGACCATGCGCAGGCCGGCGCGGGGCGCGGCGCCGCCCTTCCAGCCGCCGTGCTTGCCGGAGTGCTTGCCAGCGGAAGGCTCGTCCTCCTCGGCATCAGACCTCGAGAAGAGGCCCTTGAACTTGCCCATGATGCCCTCGCCGGCATCGGCCTGCGGCTCTGCGGGCGCGAAGTCGGCATCGTCGGTGGGCGCGGAGATCGTCTCGATCTGGCCGCCGGCGAGCTGCTGGTCCGCGGCCTGCGTGGTGGAAGCCTGCGCACGGCCTGCTGCGGGGGCGACCTTCGGCGCGTTGGGGTCGGTGCCGAAGGGGTCGTTGCCTGCGGCGGAGGGGTTGGGCAGGTCAAAGAGGGTCGCGCGGCGGGCGACGTTGCCCGGCTGCGGGCGGAAGCTCGTCTTGCCCCACTCGGGGTCGTCGGGGGCGGCGGGCCTCGTCTTGGCGACGGGCATGGGCTGGGTGCCGCCCGCGTCCACGTCGCCCTCTGCAGTGAGACCGGCGTTGTCCGGGTTGAGGGTCGTCCCATCCTCGAGGCCGTCGAAGTTGACGGCGGCGCCGGTCACCGCGGTCTGCTCGGCGGGCTGCTGGGGCTCGGCGACGGCAGGGGTGACGGCGGTCTGCTCGGCGGGAACGGCGATGTTCGCGGTCGTCTGCGCGGCCTGGTCGGCGGCGACGGGTTGCTGCACGGCGGGCGCGTCCTGGGCAGGTTCCTCGCCGAAGGGGATCAGGTTGTCGGTCGACATCTCCTGGGCCGCGGCGGGCTGCTCATCGGGGAGCTCCTCGTACTCGGCATCGGGGACGTCCTCCGGCTCGTAGGACCTGTTTCGCGAGAAGAACGAGCGAATCGCCTGTGCCGCGGAGGCAGCGGGGTCGGACGGCTCCGGAGCGGGCTCGGCGGCGTCGAAGCCGTCTGCGGGCTCCCAGTCCGCGGCGTCGTCGGCCGCGGGGGCGTAGTCGTCGGCAGGCTCTTCCGCCGCAGGGGCGTACTCATCGACGTAGCCGTCGTCAGCGTAGCCCGCGGCGGGCGCGGGGTCGTCTGCGGAGGGAGTCGCGAGCTCGTCGGCAGGCGCCACGGGCGCGGCGGCGTCCGCAGGCACGGGCTCGGCCTCTTCCTCGGCGGCGTCGGGCGCGACTGCCTCGGCGGGAGCGCCCTGCTCAGCGGGCTCGCTCTCGGGCTCGGCGCCCTCGGCGGCGGCCTCGAAGGGATCCTCGACGGGGCCGTAGCCCTCCTCGTCGCCTTCGGCGGACTCGTCGTAGGCGTCCCACTCGGCGGGGGCGTCCCCCTCCCAGGCGGGCTGGTCCTCCCCGCGCTTCGACGAGAACTTCTCGCCGAGGCCGGCGATGGCGGACTTGGCGCGGTCGAGCACACCCATCAGCGTCTCCATGACGGTGGGCTTGTCGTCCTCCATGTTGTATGCGTCGACGGGCAGCGGCTCGAAGTCGGGCTCCTGCTCCGGAGTGAAGTCAGTCACGCCGGGACGCGCGGCGGGGCGGGAGTCGTCGAACGCGGCGCCGGCAGCGGATGCGGCGGGGGCGGTGCGCTCGGCAGCGCGCGGCGCGGCAGGCGCGGGCACGGCGGAAGTCGCCGGGCTCACCGCGGGCTGGTCCGCCGGGGCGGCCTGCGCGGCGGCCGGGGCGGCAGTCGCGACGCTCTGCGCAGGGGCCGCGGCCGCACGTACGGCGGCGCGACGGGCGGGGCGCTTGCGGGCGGGCGCGGGAACGAGCACGGGCTCGGGGTCGACGTACTCCACGTCGCAGGCGTCGGACAGCATGCCGAGGCTCTTGACGATGTTCTCGCCGTGGCGGACGCCGAAGACCTCGCCGGGGACCTTGATGAACTCGGGCTCGGCGGGCGCCTCCTCGACGACCTCCTCGGCGGGAGCCTGGTCGGCAGCTGCGGCCTGATCGCCGGAGGCCATGGCGGTCGCGCCCTGCTCGGCCGGGGCGAAGGGATCTGCGCCCTCAGCGGGCTCGATGCTCGCGAGCTTATCGCCGAGGCCGGCATAAGCGATCTCGGGCTGGTCGTCGGGAGACTGGGCCGCGGCGCGGGCGGCGGCGTTCTCGGCCGCCTCCTTCATCGCCTCGACGGCCTCGTCGATACTCTCGGGGCCGTGGACGCTCTCCAATCCGGAGGGGCGGACGTTCTCGAGCACGCCGAGCATGGCGGCGACGCCGGACTTGTTGTCGTTCGCGCCGTCGGTGCAGTCCGAGAAGTGCTCCAGGACACCGGTCACGCCGAGCACGACGAGCGGCAGCGCAGCGAGGATGCCGATGACCCACATGAAGCGGCGGAAGCTGCCGGGGAGGAAGCCGAGCACCTGGAAGAGCATGCAGGCCGCGACGACCGCGACGCAGTACTTGCTCACCTTCCACGCGAGCGGGACGAAGCGGGCAGCCGGCGAGGACGCGAGGACGTTCTCGTGCGGGGAGTCGTAGTGGGCGACGATCACGATCGGGCGGTTGCCCTTGATGACCATGGGGCCGCACGCCTTGTGGAAGGCGACGACGTTCTGGCTGCGGGTCGTCGGGCCAAGCGGCGAGATGAAGTCGTGGCCGAAATACTTCAGCACAAAGAGCGCAGCGGGGCAGACCGCGAGCACGAAGCCGAGCGCGGTGAGCACGGGCACGCCGATTCCGCCCAGCACGATACCGATGAACATCAGCACGTAGAGCACCGAGGGCACGGTCCCGCCGAAGGTCTTCGCGTCGAACTCTTCGACGCTGGGCTCGACGTCGTGCTGCCGCATGAGGTCAGCGATGACGTCCGCCGCCTGAAGCTCCTCTTGGCTCCCGGCAGGGCAGATGCCCACCTTCTCGTTGAGGTAATCAAGATAGTCATGTGTCATGGCCATTGTGAGGGTCCTTTGGAAGAGTCTAGAGAGCAGTCTTCATCGTGATGCATACAATCAAAAGAGTATACGTCTAGGATTTGGATTTCGTGGATAGCGGGAGCGCACATCGGCGTAATGACCTTATTTCTCGCCGATGTGCGGGCCGGCGCGTACAGGGAGGACACGTGGCGTCACAGGACAAGCACCCCATCTCGGCCGATGAGGCACACGCCGAGAAGATCGCCCGCATCGCGGTCTTCTTTATGAACAGCTCCGCGCCCGTGCCGTCGTCGCGCGTCTACGAGCTCTTCTACCCTGGTCAGGCCCCCGCAACCGCGCGCAAGAACTTCGGCCGCGACCGCAAGACCCTCGACTCCGCCGGCGTTTACCTGCAGGAAGTCAGCGTGCCCTCCGTTAACGAGAAGTGCTGGCAGGTCGACGAGTGCCGAAGCTACGCCGCCGGTGCGGAGCTCGGCGCGCTCGAGGCGATGGCTCTCAACCTCGCCTGCCAGCCCCTGCTCGCGGACGAGGGCTTCGTCTTCGGCGACGAGCTCCGCTTCGCGCTGGCGAAGATCGACCGGAACTTCGGCGCCGCCGACCGCGCCGTCCAGACGCGCACCTGTGCGGAGTCCAAGGCCGCGAAGGTCGTCGTGGAGTGCATGGGGAGCCATCAGGCGGTCGCAGTCTCGTACCGCGACGCGCGGGGCAGGGCTTCCGAGCGGACCTTCCTCCCCTACGGCTCGTTCTCGTGCCGCGGGCACGGCTACGTCGTCGGCGATTGCATCCAGGAAGACGGCTCGAAGGCCACGAGGACCCTGCGGCTCGACCGCATCGAGCGGGCGAAGGCGACGCAGGAGGACTTCGAGGTGCCGGCGGGCTTCGACATCAACGAGCACGTCAAGCTCCCGTTTCAGATCGGTCCGACCGTCTGCCGCGCGGTGTTCGCCGCAGGCGAGGGCGGGTTGCCCAACGCCGCGCGCGTCCACGGAGAGGTTCGGGTGGAGGACGGCCGCGAGACGTGGTCGGTCGAGGCGAGCAGCATCGAGGACGCCGCGTGCTGGGCGGTCGCCGAGGGGCTCGTGCCCGTCTTTCCGCCTGAGCTGGTAGGGGCATGGAAGTCGACGCTCGAGGGGGCGATTCGCGGTGAGTAGGGCAACGGGCGCGGGCAGGCGCGGCGCGGAGGGTTACGCGAGGACGCTGATCGACCTCGTCGGGTCCCTCACCGACGCCGGCGACTTCGTGAGCGAGCGTGCCATCGAGCGGAGGCTCGGCTGCGGGCCCGACCAGGCGCGGACCCTCTTTGCGCTGGTCCAGACGATGGGCGACTCGGACGGCATCGCGCTCTATGAGGACGAGGAGGGCCTGGCGCTCGGCGACGCGGGCGCGCGCGGGCGGCGGCTGCGGCTCACGGTCAAAGAGACCTTCGCGCTGAGCTGCGCGCTCGAGGCGCTCGGCGTGGCCGAGGACGACCCGCTGCGAGAGAAGCTGCGTGGGCTTCTTGTCGAGAAGGGAATCGACGAGGGGCTCCTTGCCCGCGTGCACACCGACGGCGAGGCCGGCCGAACCGCCAAGGTGCGCTTCGCGTGCTCGATGGCGCTCGCCCGCCACGAGGACCTCGCGTTCCTATACCGGGGCGCGGCGGACGCGGAGGAGCGGGCGCGGACGGTGAAACCGCTCGGGCTCGAGCGTGGGGACAACGCGTGGTTCCTCGAGGCCTTCGACCTCGACCGTCAGGCAAAGCGGAGCTTCCGCCTCGACCGTATGCGCGATGTGCGGAGCGCCGGGCACGCCGACGGCGAGGGCGAGAAGGTCGGCGACGGCGCGCCCGGGCCCGAGGGAGAGAGCTGCCGTCTGGTGCGAATCTCCTTCGATGACCTGCGGTTCCTCGATCTCTTTGTATGGCCTGGACTCAAGATCGAGACGCGCGACGACGTCGCCGGGACCGCGAGCGGCACCATCCCCTACTACGGCGGCACCTGGCTCGCGCGCCAGATCGCCGGCTGCGGCGGCCACGCCCGCGTCGACGACCCCGAGCTTCGCGCCCTCGTCGCCGACCACGCGCGCGCCCTTCTCTCCATCACTGGGTGACAGTCATTGCGCACAGCTTTGGGGGACACCCATCATCTGGTGCCACCCATCACTGGGTGACAGTCATTGGCTGCAGCATTCCTGGGACACCCTTGGCCCTTGCCAAGAAGCGCCCCCATCGTCCGCTTAAGGGCGATGGGGGCGCCAAGCTGCTCAGCTCTTTCGTACCTGGCAATAAAGCTGCACGCAATGACTGTCACCCGGTGTTGGTTAGAGGCAGAAGGCGGGGACGACGCCGACGCCGGACGAGACGGCGCAGTTGCGCGCGTAGCCGGGGGCGCCGTTCTCGTTGTTGGGCGCGATGTGGCAGCTCGCGTCCAGCGGGTCCGGGCTCCTCAGCCACCAACGACCGATGCCGCCGGCGACCTTATAGTGCTCGGAGTTGGCGCCCCACGTGCAGCCGAGGTCCGCGAACAGCTTGTACTGCGCACCCTCGGGGGTGTAGATGGAGTAGCGGTAGCTGCCGGAATCGAGCGTGCCGACCAGCTCGGAGTACGAGATGATCCACACCTTGTCCGCCGTGGTCTCCTGCGAGGACATGTCCGTCGCGCGGGTAGTGGTCTTGTTGACCTCGACGATCTTCGAGGCGACCTCGTCGGGAAGCTCGGACGCGAACTCGTCGTTCAGCCACGAGCGCAGCGTGGAGCTACCCCAATCGGCGTTGCCGGAGTCGCTGACCGCGCGCTCCCCCACCGTGGAGTCGGCGACGAGCGTGATGCCGGCCTTGCCGGAGCCGTCGGCCCGCTCGTCCTGGCGGAAGCCTGCGATGCGCATCTTCACGCTCGTGCCGTCGCTGAGCTGCAGGGTCTTTGCCTGTGTTCCGTCGAGCGTGCCCGCAGCCGAGACGAGGTTGTACTTCTTTGCGATCTCGAGGCCCTCGGTGTCGCTCGACGCGGCCGCGATCTTCTGGGAGATCTGGGACAGCTCGTCCCACGAGTAGTCCTCGACCGCTTGGCGGGCGGCGAGCTCGGGCTCGGCCGGCTGCTCCGGTTGCTCCTGCTCCGGCTCGGCCTGGGTCTGCGACTGCTGCGCGGGCGCGGGAGAGGGCTTCTCGGTCTTTTGGCCCACGCCGGAGAGAGCGACGACGACAAGGGCGATCACCAAGACGCCGGCGATCACGCCCGCGACGACGCCTGCGGCGGGGACGGGCATCTGACTATGGCGGCGGAGGCGGCTGGCGCTCGGGATGAGCACCTTGCCGAAGCTGGCCGCCTCCTGCTGTTGTTGCTGCTGTTGCTTGAGCCTGCGGGCAACAGCCCCGAGGTCGCGGGTGGTCTCGGTGTCGAAGTCGTTGGCGGGCTCTTCCTGGAAAGAAGGGCCAGGCTCAGGAGCGCTGGCCTGCGCATCGGGCTGAGCCGGGAACGCCGCAGCCGGGAACTCACCGTCCTTGCCGGACCCTTCAATGGCGGCGGGCTCGACGACATCGCCGACAGCGGCGGCGTCCGCGACGGGAACGGCGGCGGCTGAGGCATCGGCTTCGTTGGATTCCTCGGCCTCGTCGACGTCATCGCACTGCGCGGCAGTGTCGGCGCCGGCCGGGGCTTCGGTCGCCTCGCCAGCGACCTCGGCGGCTCCAACCTCGGCCACATCAGGCGTGGCATCAGCTGCGGCGCCAGCGACCACCCCTTCGGCGACCGCAACCTCAGGATCCGCCTGCGCGGCCGCGGGCTCCTGCGCAGAATCCGCCCGCTCGCCCGCGCCCTCGGAAGCGATGCGCAGCTCCGCGAGCTCGTGCTCGCGGCGCTCCTTCTCTTCCTGCTGTTCCTTCCAGGCGCGCTCGGCGGCCAGGCGCTCCTTCTCCTGCCGCTCGCGCCAAGCGCGCTCGGCGGCCAGGCGCTCGTCCTCACGGTGCTGCTCCTCGACGCGGCGAGCGGCCTCGCGGACCTCGCGCTCCTTGCGTTTCTTCTCGCCGCGCTCGGCGGAGGCGGCGGTCCAGGACGAGAACACCTGGCCGAGCTTGTTCCTCGCACTGCCGATGGGGTCGTCCGTCTCGTTGCGGCGCTCGATCATGCGCTCGGTGTCTTCGGGCATGCGGCCCTCGAGAGACCATGCGGAGTTCTGGGGCCAGCCGGAGGTCGAGTATCCGCTCACCGAGGTGGGCGCGGAGTTCGCTCCCGGCCGAGAAGCCCTCACCGGGCGAGGGCCGCGGCGCTGAACGTAGGTCGACCTGGGCGAGGGCGCCATGGGGACGAAGGGCACCGCGCCGATGGGCAGGGGGTCCTCGAGCTTCGTCGGAGCGGGAATCTGACTTGCGCGGTGGGCATCAGAGGAGGCATCGACTGCAGGCACGGCGGCACCGGCATCGGCAACGTCAGCAGAGCCGGTAGCGGCCTCGCCCGCGGCGACAGCCTCGCCCGCGGCCCCGCCGTCGGCGGCAGGCTCGGCGGCCGTCGCAGGCGCGGCGCCCTTACGCCCCTCCTCCGGCTCGACCGGGGAGGCGCACATATAACAAAAACGGGCTCCGTCCGGCAGCTCGGCCCCGCACTTCCTGCAACGCATCGATACCCTCCAACGTCGCGTGGACATTACCCCTAAATGTACCTGATTATGAACGCGGCCCGCCGGTGAGCGGGCCGCGCATTCATTAATTGCTTGAACCCGTGAGAATCTGAACGGGTGTGAAGGACGTGGTTATCTGGTCCCTCAGCTCGTCTTGGAGCGTGTCGTCGATGCCGGTGATCGTGCAGCTGAAGTTCACGCCGGCGCTCGACTGGGTCTTCGTCCAGATGAACGTCATGATCGACTTCACCTCGCCCGTCGGCTTGAGGAAGCCGAAGAGCTGCGAGCGCTCGATCTTGCCGTCTGTGCCCTCATGGACGTTGACGTGGTAGACCACGGTGTTGATATTCGGGTTGAGCAGCGAGTTGACCGCGAAGGCGGTCGCCTGGACCTGCGAGCCTGCGAAGCACTGCAGCGCGTTCTCGGAGCTCGTGTCGGTGACGGACACCTCGATGCGGCCGGTGTTCTCGTCGGCCTCCTGCACCGAATAGTCCTCGGGGAACTGCGTGAAGCCGTTGCCCCACTCGACGCCGCCGCCGAGCGCGGACGCAACGGTGCGAACGTTGACGTTCTCGGAGAGGTTCGAGGTGTTCGAGCGGCGCACCAGGCCAAAGAAGACCTGCATGGCGACGACGCCCACGAGGAAGATGGCCACGAAGGCGACGGCGGTCTTCGCGATGACCTTCTCGACGTTGGAGCCGGAGGGGTCGTCGGAGGACAGTGGGTCGACGTCGACGGCGTGGCCCTTCTCCTTGCGGTGGCGGCGCTCGCGCGCCGCGCGCTCCTCGTCGGTGTGGCCGGTCTCGTCAACGGTCGCAAAGAGCGCCTCCGCCTCGTCGGCGGTGAGAGCGCCCCTCTGGATGCGCGCGATTTCGTATTTCTTGGCCATGTGTTTCCCCGTAATCGAAACAGCAATGTAGTCAGTATACCGCCGGGCCGACATCTGTGGGCCGCGCCGGGACGCCGCCCGCGTACAAAGAAGCACGGGCGGGCCTTCCTCGCGGCCTCGTGCCGGGGCTCTTTTACGCCCCTTGGGCGAACTGCATGCGGTAATACCGCGCGTAGGTGCCGCCGGCGGCGAGGAGCTCCTCGTGCGTGCCGCGCTCCACCACGCGCCCGTCCTCGACGGTCGCGATCTCGTCGGCGCCCTTGATGGTCGAGAGCCTGTGCGCGATCACGATGGTGGTGCGCCCGCAGGCTAGCTCGGAGAGCGACTCCTGCACCACGCGCTCCGACTCGTTGTCGAGCGCGCTCGTGGCCTCGTCGAAGATCAGGATCGGCGGGTTCTTGAGGAAGACGCGCGCGATGGCGATGCGCTGCTTCTGGCCGCCGCTGAGGCGCGTGCCCCTCTCGCCCACCTCGGTGTCGTAGCCGTCGGGCAGGCTCTCGATGAAGTCTGCGATGTTCGCGCGGCGGGCCGCCTCCGCGACCTCCTCGGCCGTCGCGCCGGGTTTGCCGTAGGCGATGTTCTCGCCGATGGTCCCGTCAAAGAGGTACACGTCCTGCTGCACGAGGCCGATGGCGCGACGCAGCGAGGACTGGGTGACGTCGCGGACGTCCTGCCCGTCGATGGTGATGGAGCCCGACGCCACGTCATAGAACCGCGGCAACAAGCTGCAGGTGGTCGACTTGCCGCCACCGGAGGGACCCACGAGGGCGAGGGTCTGCCCGGGGCGCACCGTCAGGTTCAGGTCGTCGATCACGGGGCGCTCGCGGGCCTCGCCGTTCTCGTCCAGCTCGACGTCGGGGTACGAGAAGCACACGCCGCGGTACTCGATGGCGCCGGGGCCGACCGCGAGGTCGGGCGCGCCGGGGGCGTCCGCCACGTCGGGCTCGGTGCGCAGGACCTCGTCCATGCGACGGAAGCCGGCGATGGCCTTCTGGTACATCTCGGTGGAGTTGACCAGGGTCTCGATGGGCGTGCAGAACAGCGAGATATACAGCGCGAACGTCGCCATGTCCGCCGCCGAGAGCTCGCCTTGGGCGACGAGCCAGCCGCCGAGCACCGCGACGACGGTGTAGAGCGCGCCCGTCATGAGGCCATAGACACCGTAGTAGCGGCCCATCGTGCCGTACATGTCCTCCTTCGAGGCGAGGTAGCGCTCGTTCGAGGCTCGGAACTTGGCAGACTCGGCCGCCTCGTTGGCGAAGGACTTGACGACGCGGATACCCTCGAGCGAGTCCTGGAGCTGCGCGTTCACGCCGCCGATCTTCTTGCGATTGTCCGTAAAGGTCGCGCGCATCGTCAGGTTCATGCGCACCATCACGGCCGCAAAGACGACCGTGACCACAAGGATCGCCCCCGCGAGCGCCGGCGAGAGGCCAAAGAGGATGACGAAGGAGCCGATGATCTCGATGGCGCAGATGATGATCCACTCGGGCACGTGGTGGGCGGCCTCGCAGATGTCGAAGAGGTCGTTGACCACGCGGCTCATCATGTCGCCCGA
>QAKZ01000079.1 GCA_003150175.1 Coriobacteriia bacterium | reverse complement strand
TTTTGAAACAGGGCGGTCACTTCCCCTAGTGCGCTGGTGATCTTGGCCTTGCCGGCGGCGGGATTATAGATGAAGAGAAGTGTTTTCATATTTTGTCCAACGGGAGTGAACGCATATGAAAACACTTCTCTTCATCTATAATCCCGCCGCCGGCAAGGCCAAGATCACCAGCGCACTAGGGGAAGTGACCGCCCTGTTTCAAAAGGAGGACTGGCTGGTCACCCTGTACGCCACCAAAGCGGCCGGAGACGCCACAAAGGCCGTCCAAGAGCTGGGCAGCTCCTATGATCGCATCATCTGTTCCGGCGGTGACGGCACCCTCAGTGAGGTGGTCACCGGTCTCATTCACGGTGGGCTCAAGCAGCCCTTGGGGTATCTCCCCGCCGGCAGCACCAACGATTTCTCCAAGACCCTTCGCCTCCCTGCCAATCTCTGCAAGGCAGCGGCCATTGCGGCAGCAGGGGAACCCTTTGCCTGTGATATGGGACAGTTCAACGACAGCCACATCTTTGTCTATGTGGCCGCCTTTGGCCTGTTCACCAACGTGGCCTATGAAACGCCCCAGGAGATCAAGCAGATCTTAGGGCACGCAGCTTATGTGCTGAAAGGCATCCAGAGTCTGACCGACATCACCAGCTACTCCATGACCATCCAGCATGACGGCATTGTAGAGGAAGGGAACTTCATCTACGGCATGGTTTCCAACTCTGTTTCTGTGGGTGGTTTCCAAGGGATGAAGAACCACGATGTGATTTTGGATGACGGCAAGTTTGAAGTGCTGCTGGTGGAGACGCCCACCTCCCTGGCACAGCTGAACACCATCATCGCCGCCCTGCTGGCTCGAACCCCCAATGAGAAGGTTCGCTCCTTCCAGACCAGCAGCATCTCTTTCCACTGCAATACGCCGGTGGCATGGACGCTGGACGGAGAATATGGCGGAAATCATGAGGATAGTTATGTGGAGATCCTGCCCCAAGCGGTGCAGATGATCCGAGGGAGGGATACGGTATGACCGACACCATTGCTGCCATTGCCACTGGCTGCGCCCGGACGGCTATTGGCATCCTACGCATCTCCGGACCGGAGGCGCATCAAGTGCTGGCCAGGGTATTTACCCCCTTCGCCGGAAAGACCCCCTTGCTGGAGCGCCCAGCGCAGACGTTGATCTATGGTCAGCTCCATGACGCTCATGGCGCTGTGTTGGATCACTGCCTAGCCACCTTCTCTGTGGCTCCCGCCAGCTACACCGGCGAGGACACGGCAGAATTGCAGTGCCACGGCTCCCCCACCATGCTGGCCGCTGGCCTGGAAGCCTTGTTCGCCGCTGGCGCCCGACAAGCCAAGGCAGGGGAATTTACCCGCCGCGCCTTTTTGAACGGCAAGATGGATCTGACCCAGGCGGAAGCGGTGGTCGATCTGATCGATGCTGAGACGATCTCCGCTGCCAAGAACGCTGTGGGACAGCTCTCCGGTGCGATGGGGAAGAAGATTGACGGGATCTACAATCAACTGGTCGATCTCTTGGCGCATTTCCATGCAGTGCTGGACTACCCCGATGAGGACATTGAGCCCTTTGAAGCGGAGGAGATTGCTCAGAGCGTGAGCAAGGCCGCCCAAGACCTAGCTGCCCTCCGTGCCACCTATCATCGAGGGAAACAGCTGACCCAAGGTGTTCCCTGTGCCATCGTTGGCCGTCCAAATGCGGGAAAAAGCTCCCTGCTCAACGCCATTCTGGGCTATGACCGCGCCATCGTCACCGACATCCCCGGCACCACCCGGGACACGGTGGAGGAAAAGGCCGTGCTGGGCGGCGTACTGCTGCGGCTGATCGACACGGCCGGTCTGAGAGAGACTGGCGATGTGGTGGAACAGATGGGCGTGCGCCGGAGCCTGGACGCTTTGGAGCGGGCAGAGCTGGCCCTGGTGGTGCTGGACGGCAGCGCCCCGCTGGATGACAACGACAGGATGGTGCTGGACGCCGCCGGTCAGGTGGAGGAGTGCATCGTTCTGGTGAACAAATCCGATCTGCCCCAGCAGGCCGACCTGTCCAATCTGACGCAAGCGCCCCTGGTCATCAGCGCCAAGGAAGGCTCTGGTCTGGACGCGCTGGAGACGGAGATTGCCCAACGGTTCCCGTCTGGCACGGAACAGCAGGGAGAACTGCTGACCAACGCCCGACAGGCGGAAGCTGCCCAGCGGGCGGAACAGGCACTGGAAGCGGTGCGAGACGGGCTGAAGTCTGGGATGTCTCCCGATGCCGTGCTCTCCGATGTAGAGTTCGCTATGACCGCCCTGGCTGAGGTCACGGGGCGGCGGATCACCGAAGATGTGACCGCCCGCATCTTCTCCCGTTTCTGTGTGGGGAAGTAACTTTGTCTCCGTTCTGTTCCAATTTCTTCATCCTTTTGTTTCCCTTTTGGTCTTGAAAATCCCCCCAGCGCGTATATAATAATTCGATACCATTCAAACCCTGTGAAAAGAGGACGATCCCTTTATGATTACTACTTTTTGCCCCAAGTGTCATCGCCCCTATGACGTGAGCCTGGGGGAGTGCCCGGTTTGCAGTCGAAAAGCAGCCGCGGAACAAAATCAGGCCAAGGCACGAAAAAAAATATCGCTGGTGGGCAAGCGCAGTCATCCTGCCCCCAAGCCGCCCAAAGAACATCTCTCCCCAGAGACGCCCAAACGGCATATCACACCGCCGAAAAAGACGGATCCGGATGCTACGATGATCTTAGATCACCCACTGATCCTGGACACCCCTCCGGCGGCGCCGGAGCCTGCGGCACCTACGCCCCCTCCTGCCGCTGGGAGGGGCAGCAAAAAGAGACAGCGGCGTGAGATCCCCATCCTCGCCCTTCTGCTCTGCATTGTTATTTTGTTCCTGCTCGTGGTTGGCGGCGCAGCCGTTATGCGCGGGCTGGACGGCAGCACGGCGGACACTTCCGCTCCTACATCCAGTCAAGCAGAGCCGGACAAGAAGGAGGACACCAAGAAGGACGAAAAAAAGGACACCAAGACGGATAACAAAACCGACAACCCGAATGATACCACTACGGATAACAACACAGGCGGCAACACCCAGACGCCCACGGAACCCACGACCCCCACGGAGCCGACCACCCCTACGGAGCCGACGGAACCCACAACGCCTACAGAGCCGACCACCCCTACAGAGCCGACGGAACCCACAACCCCTACAGAGCCGACTACCCCTACGGAGCCCACAACGCCCGGTGAAGGCGGCGGCACTACGACGACAGACCCAACAACGCCAGCAGAATAAGGCTTTGTTGGGATAGAAAAAGAGAGAGGAAACCATAACATCATGAACCAAGAACTGTTTTTACTGAAGATGGGCGAGATCGTCCTGAAGGGTCTGAACCGCCGCCGGTTTGAGGAGCGGCTGATGGGCAACCTTCAGCGCCGTCTCCACCCCTACGGCCGCTTCCGCGCCATCTCCCGCCAGTCCATCGTCTATGTGGAACCGCTGGAGGAGACCTGTGATCTGGACGGCGCATGGGAGTCCATGAAGCAGCTGTTCGGCATTGTGGGGCTATCCCGTGCCAAATCCTGCGAGAAGAATCCGGACGCCTTTTTTCAGGCCGCCTGTGCCTATCTGGATGAGGATCTGAAAAACGCCAAGAGCTTCAAAGTAGAGTCCAAGCGCAGCGACAAGACCTTCCCCATGACTTCCATCGAGTTGAGTCAGTATGTAGGCGGTCTGCTCTCGGAAGCCTATCCGCATTTGAAAGTGGACGTTCACAATCCGGAATTGATCGTCCACTTAGAAGTTCGGGACTTTGCCGGTTACGTCCATGCCAACCCGGAACCGGGCGCTGGCGGCCTGCCGGTGGGCGTGGGCGGACGTGCTGTGGCACTGCTCTCCGGCGGCATTGACTCCCCAGTTGCCTGCTATATGATGGCCAAGCGCGGCTTGGCGCTGGAGATGGTACACTTCTTCAGCTACCCGTACACCTCCAATGAGGCCAAGGAGAAGGTGCTGGAGCTGGCCAGCCTTCTGACCGGCTACTGCGGCCGCCTGACCGTGAACATCGTCCCCTTCACCGGCATCCAGGAGGAGTTGCGCCGGAGCTGTCCGGAACCCTACTTCACTCTGGCTATGCGCCGGTTCATGATGCGCATTTCCGAGATGATCGCAGACCGAGTGGGCGCTGGCGCTCTGGTTACCGGCGAGAGCTTGGGCCAGGTGGCCAGTCAGACCATGGCGGCGATGGCAGTCACCGAGGATGTGGTGAAAAAACCGGTGTTCCGTCCCCTGATCGGCATGGACAAAGAAGAAATTGTGAAAATTTCCCGCCACATCGGCACCTTTGATACCTCCATCCTGCCCTATGAGGACTGCTGCACCGTCTTTACCCCCCGTCATCCCCGCACCCAGCCCAAGGTCAGCGACTTTGACGATATCGAAACTAAGTACGACTTTGAAGGTCTGTGCCAGCAGGCATTTGACAACATCGAGCGTGTCCAGATCCCCTTCCGGAATCAGCGGGACGCCTAATAGACAGAAAAAGAGCGCCAATCATGGCGCTCTTTTTGATTGCTTATTTCCGCATGGACAGCTTTCGCAGCACTTCCTGGAAGTAGTCCGGCAGCGGACACTCCACCTCCATCCGCTCCCCTGTTCTGGGGTGCTGGAAGGCCAGTTTTCTGGCGTGGAGGCACTGTCCGGTCAGACCGAAGGTCTCCTTCCGCTTCCCACCGTACACCGGATCGCCCAGCACTGGGTGCCCGATATAGGCCATGTGGACACGGATTTGGTGGGTGCGGCCAGTCTCCAGGTTGCACTGGATGTGGGTATAGCCCGAATAGCGCTCCAGCACCTTCCAATGGGTCACCGCCCGTCGGCCATCCGCTGCCACAGCCATCCGCTTCCGGTCGGTGCGATGGCGGGCGATGGGGGCATCCACGGTGCCGGTCTCCGCTCGGAAGTTGCCCACCACGATGGCCTCGTAGGTGCGCGCCAAGGAGTGGTCTTGGAGCTGCTCGGACAAGCTCAGGTGAGCCATATCGTTTTTGGCCGCGATGATGAGTCCGCTGGTGTCTCGGTCGATACGGTGGACGATACCTGGCCGCAGCTGGCCGTTGATGCCGGAGAGGGAATCGCCGCAGGCGTAGAGCAGGGCGTTGACCAAGGTGCCGTCTGAGTGGCCGGGGGCGGGGTGTACCACCATGCCCACCGGTTTGTTGACTACAATGACATCCTGATCCTCATAGACCACATCTAGGGGGATGTTTTGGGGCAGGACTTCCACCGGCTCCGGTTCCGGCAGCTGGACGATCACGGTATCGCCCGCAGAAAACTTGGTATTTTTCTTCGCCGCTTTTCCGTTCACCGTCACCCTTCCCTGTTCCAGCAGCTTTTGCGCACCGCTGCGAGTGAGGGTATCCACGGTCTGGGCTAGGAACTGATCTGCACGCTGGCCAGCCTGTTCCACCGTCAAGGTGAGCTGGCTCATTTCTTTCGCTTGCCTCTGATCTCCCGCTTGCCATGGACGCGCTCGCAGCGATCCCAGAAGAAAAGAACGTAGATGACCAGGAGGATAGCGCCCACTACCACAAAGATGTCCGCCACGTTAAAGACGGCAAATTTCACAAAGAGCACCTGGATCATATCGGTCACATAACCCATGAAGAACCGGTCGATCAGGTTGCCCACTGCCCCAGCCAAGATGAGCATAAGGGTGAAGCGGCCAAATGGGTGGCGCATCCACTTGCAGGCGATGGCCAGGATGAGCAGAAGGGAAACCACCAGGGAAATCACTGCCAAAATTGTGGTGTACTGGTCAAAGGAGGAAAAGGCTGCGCCGGTGTTCTGCACATAATTCAACCCCAGCCAGTTGGGAATCAGGACTTTGGTGGCTCCTACC
>QAKZ01000033.1 GCA_003150175.1 Coriobacteriia bacterium | reverse complement strand
GGCATCGAGAACGTCATCATCTCGGTCCACACCCACAACGACCTGGGCATGGCCACCGCGCTGGCCCTCGAGGGCGTGAAGAACGGCGCCCGCCAGATCGAGTGCACCATCAACGGCCTGGGCGAGCGCGCCGGCAACACCGCGCTCGAGGAGGTCGTCATGGCCATAAAGATGCACGGCGAGGAGCTCGACGCCCACACCGATATCGTGACCCCCGAGCTCACGCGCGCCTCCCACCTGGTCAGCCGCATCACGGGCATGAACGTCCAGGCAAACAAGGCCATCGTCGGCGCCAACGCCTTCGCCCACAGCTCCGGCATCCACCAGGACGGCGTCCTCAAGGCCCGCGACACCTACGAGATCATCGACCCCGCCGACGTGGGCGCCGCCGGCTCCGAGATCATCCTCTCGGCCCGCTCCGGCCACGCCGCTCTGCGCCACCGCCTGGGCGAGCTCGGCTACACCTTCAAGGACGAGGAGTTCGACGACATCTACAACCGTTTCCTCGAGATCGCGGATCAAAAGAAGGAAGTCTACGACGAGGACCTCGAGTCGATGGTCCAGGAGCGCCAGCGCGAGGTGCAGGCCATCTACACCCTCGACGCCCTGCAGGTGTCCTGCGGCGACCCGCTCGTTCCGACCGCGACCGCCACGATCTCGGATGAGCTCGGCGTCTCGCACGTGGTCTGCGCCACGGGCACCGGCCCCGTCGACGCTGCGTACAAGGCCGTCGACCAGGTCGTCGCGGTCCACGGCGACCTCTCGGAGTTCTCCGTCAAGGCCATCACCCGCGGCATCGACGCCATCGGCGAGGTCACGGTGCGCATCACGGCCGAGGACGGCAAGGTCTACACCGGCCGCGGCGCGGACAACGACATCATCGTCAGTTCTGCGAAGGCCTACGTCAACGCGATCAACCGCATGATCCAGACCGCCCGCTCCAAGCAGGGCAAGTAACGACGAGGCGCCCCGCCCCTCTTGCCGACGCGCGTGGCAAGAGGGGCGGGGCGCCCGGCCTTCCGGCGTCGCCCCGCGCTAGTCGCTCTGAACGCTCGGGTTCGCCGCGATCACGCGCTCGAGCTCGGCGATATAGCGCTCGACGAGCTTGGTCGCGCGCCGCTCCTCGTGCATGATGTAGCCCACGTGCATCGTGGGGGCGTCCTCCAAGGGAATGCTCACGATGCCCGACTGCATCTCGCTCGTGAGGACCCCCGTGGAGAGCGTGTAGCCGTTGTAGCTCGTCAGCAGGTTCGAGAGCGTCGCGCGGTCCGTGTAGCGGATGTTCTTCGAGCACGGCACATAGGCCAGCGGCTCCTCGCTGTAATGGAACGAGTTGACGGTGCCCTGCTCGAAGCTGTAGCGCGCGTAGGGGGCGAGCTCGTCCAGGCGCACGGACGGCCTGCCCGCGAGGGGGTGCCCCGTCCCGACAAACACGTGCACGTCTGCGGAAAAGAGGGGCGTGAACGCCACGCGCGCGTCGGCCATGGCACGCCTGAGCACGCGCTCGTTGAAGCCGTCGAGGTAGAGGATGCCGACCTCGCTGCGGAACTGGCTCACGTCCTCGATGATCTGGGCCGTCGTGGTCTCGCGCAGCACGAACTCGAACTCGCTGCCCTGGAAGCTCTCGACGACGTTGACGAAGGCGGCGAGGCTGAAGGCGTAGTGCTGGGTCGAGACCGCCAAACGGGCGCTCGGGGCCGCCTTCTCGCGGAAGCGCGCGGTAAGGAGGTCCGCCTGCTCGACGACCTGCCGGGCGTAGCCGAGCAGCTCGGTGCCGTCGTTGGTCAGCGTGACGCCGCGGTTGCTGCGGGTGAAGATTTCGATCCCGAGCTCGCGCTCGAGCTCGCTCACGGCGGCCGACACGTTCGACTGCGAGGTGTAGAGGTCGCCCGCGGCGGCGTTGATGGAGCCGCACTCGGCGACGGCGATGAGGTAACGGAGCTGTTGGAGCGTCATGTCTGTCCTTCTTTGCTGCGCGTGATGAGCGTCATCAATTGTAGGGGGGCGCTCACGGGCGCACGGCGCGTCTTGGTATTATTGGAATGTTGAGTTTACTGGGGGGCGGCCGGAGGCGGCCCTCTTTGGAGAGGAGTTCACATGGTACGTCCCATGACCATGGCCGAGAAGATCCTGGCCGCCCACGCGGGCCTCGACGAGGTCGTCCCCGGGCAGCTTGTCGAGTGCGACCTCGACCTCGTGCTCGCCAACGACATCACGGCGCCCATCGCCATCAAGACCGTGCGCGAGATCGGCGCCGGGGTCTTCGACCGCGACCGCATCTGCCTGGTGCCCGACCATTACAGCCCCAATAAGGACATCAAGAGCGCCGAGCAGACCAAGGTCACCCGCGACTTCGCCCACGAGCACCACATCACGAACTACTTCGAGCAGGGATGCATGGGCATCGAGCACGCGCTCCTCCCCGAGCAGGGCGTTGTCGTCCCCGGCGACCTCATGATCGGCGCGGACTCCCACACCTGCACCTACGGAGGCATCGGCGCGTTCTCCACGGGCGTGGGCTCCACGGACGCCGGTGTGGGCATGGCCACCGGCCGCGCCTGGTTCAAGGTGCCCGAGACCATCCGCTTCGTCATCGACGGCGAGCTGCCCGAGGGGGCTTCCGCCAAGGACATCATCCTGCACATCATCGGTATGATCGGCGTCGACGGCGCGCTCTACTGCGCCATGGAGTTCGCGGGCTCGACCATCGAGGCGCTCTCGGTCGAGGGCCGGCTGACCATCGCGAACATGGCCATCGAGGCCGGCGGCAAGGCGGGCCTCTTTGAGGTCGACGAGAAGTGCCGCGAGTACGTCGAGCGCCGCGCCAAGCGCCCGATCCGCGAGTTCCACCCGGACGCCGACGCCCAGTATAAGCAGGTCATCCACATCGACGCCGCCGACATCGTGCCGTGCGTCTCGTGGCCGCACCTGCCCTCCAACACCCACCCCGTGGCCGAGAGCCGCGAGGTCAAGATCGACCAGGCCGTCATCGGCTCCTGCACGAACGGCCGCATCGAGGACATGCGCGCCGCCGCCGAGGTCCTGCGCGGCCGCACGGTCGACCCGAACGTCCGCTGCATCGTGATCCCCGCCACCCAGGGCGTCTGGCTGCAGTGCGTGCACGAGGGCCTCATGGACGTCTTCATCAACGCCCACTGCGTCGTCTCCACGCCGACCTGTGGGCCGTGCCTGGGCGGCTACATGGGAATCCTCGCCGCGGGCGAGAAGTGCGTGAGCTCCACGAACCGCAACTTCGTCGGCCGCATGGGCGACCCGACCTCCGAAGTCTACCTGGCGAGCCCCGCCGTCTGCGCCGCCTCGGCCGTTGTCGGCCACATCGCGCTGCCGAGCGACCTGGACTAGGCAGGGATGCAGAGCGCGAGCGCCCCGGCGTCCACCGCGGATGCCGGGGCGCTTCTCTGTCCGCTCGTGCGAGTATGGCGGGCAACCGGGCGTCTCATCGTCCATCAACATGTTTGAACATGCTAAACTAGCGCCGCCGATCACCAGAAGGAGCCGAGGCAAGCCTATGTCCATCGAGGAATACAAGAAAGCCCTCAAGCGCGGTGAGCGCGACCGCAGGCACGCCGCGTCGGAGGGCCGCCACCCCTACCTCACCGACCTGGACTCCCTCGTCGACGAGGGACTCTGCGCCGGCAGAGAGAAGGTCGGCCTCGTGGACATCCCGCTCGACATGGTGGTCGGCACCGTCACGAGGGGCCGGCAGGTCGCCTTTAGCCGCACCTTCATGCCCCTGCTCGAGGCGGGCTCGGAGTTCGCGACCAAGTGGTCGAACCTCTACGACATCCAGGTGAGCGAGGGCTACCGCGACCCCATCGTGGTCATCGAGTTCATGCACCGCTTCTACGTGCAAGAGGGCAATAAACGCGTGAGCGTGCTCAAGTACCTGGGAGCCCCCGCGGTGACGGCCGAGGTCACGCGGCTGTACCCGAGCAGGTGGAACACGCATGAGACGCGCATGTACGGCGAGTTCTGCGAGTTCTGGCGCGCCTGCCCGCTCTACGACATCGAGCTCTCGCGCGAGGGTAGCTACCGGAGGCTCGCGCGCCGCTTCGGGCGCGACCTCTCGCAGAAGTGGCCGCGCGAGGCCGTGAGCTACCTCCACCAGACCTTCTCGTTCTTCAAGAGCGCCTATGTGCGCGCCGGCGGCGACCACCTGGACATCACCCCCGCCGACGCCATGCTCATCTACCTGGGCGTGTACACGCAGGATCGCCTGCTCGACCTCGCGTCCTCCATCGTCGTCGACCGCCTGGGAAAGATCTGGCGCGAGCTCGTCATGGAGGGCCGCGCCGACGGCGAGCGCGTCGACCTCGTCGAGGAGCCCGCGTCGCAGGGGGAGGAGGACCCCGCGGCGGCCCCCTCGCGCGGCGTGCTGGGCTTCTTTATGGGCAAGACGGCCTACTCCGCCCGCCGCCCGCTGCGCGTCGCGTTCATCCACGAGCGCCCTTGCTCCGAGTCCGCCTGGGCCTACGTCCACGACCTCGGCCGTCAGCACATCGAGCGCTACTTCGGCGGCATCGTGCGCACCTCGGTCTACGAGAACCGCTCCTACGAGGACAGCTTCATGGACGCCGTGGACGCCGCGGCGGCCAACGGCGCCGACGTCGTCTTCACGACCGCGCCGACGCTCATGGACTTCACGGTCAAGGCGGCGATCCAGTACCCCGACGTGCGGTTCCTCAACTGCTCCATCGGCTTGCCGCACCACTCCGTGCGCTCCTACTACGGAAAAATGTACGAGGCAAAGTTCCTCCTCGGCGCGCTCGCGGCGAGCATGGCCGACAACCACCGCATCGGCTACCGCGTGAACAGCCGAAACCTCGGCTCGGTGGCCGAGATCAACGCCTTCGCCGTCGGCGCCGAGCTCATGGACCCGGAGGCCCGGGTCGTCCTCGTCTACCCGCCCGAGGGGGCGGGCGACCTCGCGGCGCTCATGCGCGGCCGCGGGCTCTCGGTGATGAGCGGCTCCGACGTCGCGGGGCCCTACGCCGACGGGGGCGCCTACGGCCTGCACCGGCTGCGCGGCGGCTCGCTCGAGGACATCGCCTGGCCCGTGTGGCACTGGGACCGCTACTACGAGCTCATCGTGCGCAGCCTCCTGCACGGCTCATGGGACGCCGAGACGAGCGGCGATGACGCCCGGGCCGTGAGCTACTGGTACGGCATGGGCTCCGGCGTCATCGACGTGCGCCTCTCGCCGGGGCTGCCGTACCAGACGAAGAAGCTCGTGCGGATGCTCCACGAGGGCATCGTCGCCGGCACCATCCATCCCTTCGCCGGCGAGCTCCACAGCCAGCAGGGCGTGGTCCAGCTCGCCGGGTTCCCGCCGCTTCCCAGCGCGGAGGTCGTGGGCATGACGTGGCTCGCCGACAACGTGGAGGGGTCGCTGCCCGACGACGCCGACGCGGAGGCGGCCGCCGTCGCCGCGGCGCGCGCGATGGGGGCAACGGGCCGATGAAGGTGCTCGCCATCGCCGACGTCGAGGAGCGCTGCCTGTGGGACTTCTATAGCGAGAAGCGCTTCGGCGACGTCGACCTCATACTCTCGGCGGGCGACCTCGACCCGGACTACCTCGAGTTCCTCGTGACCGTGACCAATAAGCCCCTGCTGTACGTGCGCGGCAACCACGATGACAGGTACGCCCGCCGCGCGCCGGGCGGCTGCTTGTGCGTCGAGGATGAGGTCTACGTGTACCGGGGGCTGCGCGTCGCGGGCCTCGGCGGCTCGATGCGCTACCGCGACGGGGCGAACATGTACAGCGAGCGCGAGATGGCCCGCCGGGCCCAGAGACTCCAGGCGAAGATCCGGCTCGCGGGCGGCGTCGACGTCCTGCTCACGCACGCGCCCGCGCGCGGGGTGGGCGACCTCGAGGACCTTCCGCACCGCGGCTTCGAGTGCTTCGACGACCTGCTCGGGCGCTGGCGGCCCGGCTACATGGTCCACGGCCACGTGCACAAGGGCTACGACCCCTCCTTCAAGCGCGAGCGGCAGATGCCTTGCGGCACGACGGTGGTCAATGCCTGCGGATACACCGTCCTCGACATCGAGGGGGAGGGCGGCTGGAATCGCGGCTGGCGCGCCGCGTGGCTGAACTCGCAGGTCGTCAGACACGACCTCAAGCTGCATTAGCGGGGAGCGGCGGGCCGGCGGGCGGATGCGCGGCGGTGTTCGCTACAATAGGAACACTGGCCCGAAACCGCGCCAACGAAAGGAATCGCCGTGCAGTTCAAGGGAACCGTCTTCCGCTACGGCCGCGACATCGACACCGATGTCATCATCCCGGCCCGCTACCTCAACACCTCCGACCCCGCCGAGCTCGCCAAGCACTGCCTTGAGGACCTCGACACCACCTTCGTCGACCGCGTGAAGCCCGGCGACATCATCGTCGCCGACGAGAACTTCGGCTGCGGCTCCTCGCGCGAGCACGCCCCGGTGGCCATCAAGGCCGCGGGCGTGAGCTGCGTCATCGCCAAGTCCTTCGCGCGCATCTTCTACCGCAACTCGATCAACATGGGCCTGCCCATCCTCGAGTGCCCCGAGGCGGTCGACGCCATCAGCGAGGGCGACGTCGTCGACGTCGACGCGGACACCGGCACCATCACGGACGAGACCACGGGCGCCGTCTTCCATGCGCAGCCGTTCCCGCCCTTCATCCAGGAGATCATCAACGACGGCGGCCTCGTGGCGCGCACCAAGCGCGTCCTCGCGGAGCGGAAGGGCGAGTAGCCATGGCATCGAAGACCTACCGGATCTGCTGCCTGCCGGGCGACGGCATCGGCCCCGAGATCATCGCCGAGGGCAAGAAGGTCCTCGCCGCCGTGGGGCGGAAGGCCGACGTCGAGTTCATGTCCGAGGACCACTTGATCGGCGGCGCCGCCATCGACGCGTGCGCCGACCCGCTGCCCGACGAGACCCTCGAGGCCGCGAAGGCCGCCGACGCGGTCCTTCTTGCCAGCGTGGGCGGCCCGAAGTGGGACTCCACCGACCCCAACGCCCCGCGCCCGGAGCAGGGGCTCCTGCGCATCCGCAAGGGGCTGGGCCTCTACACCAACCTGCGTCCCGTGAAGATCTACGACGCCCTCGCCGGCGCCTCCACGTTGCGCCCCGAGGTCATCCGCGGGGTCGACATGGTGCTCGTCCGCGAGCTCACCGGCGGCATCTACTTCGGGCGCCGCGAGCGCTTCTACGGCGAGGAGGGCGCGGGCGCCGACGGCGGCCGCGGCCAGCGCGCCTACGACGTGATGGAGTACCGCGAGTACGAGGTCGAGCGCATCGCGCGCCAGGCCTTCGAGGCGGCCCGCAAGCGCAGGAACAAGGTCACGAGCGTGGACAAGCGCAACGTGCTCGAGACCTCCCGCATGTGGCGCGAGATCGTCCACCGCGTCCACGACGAGGAGTACCCGGACGTGGAGCTCGAGGACCTGCTCGTGGACAACACCGCGATGCAGCTCATCAACCGCCCGGCCGACTTCGACGTCGTCGTGACCGAGAACATGTTCGGCGATATCCTCTCGGACGAGGCCGCGCAGATCACGGGCTCGCTCGGCATGCTCGCCTCCGCCTCGCTCGGCGACGGCGTGAGCCTCTTCGAGCCGAGCGCCGGCTCCGCCCCCGACATCGCGGGCCAGGGCGTCGCCAACCCGCTCGCGCAGATCCTCTCGGCGGGCATGCTGCTCACCTACGCCCTCGACATGACCGAGGAGGCCGGCTGGATCGAGTCGGCCGTGGAGCGCGTCCTCGACGAGGGCTGGCGCACCCGCGACATCGCCGACGAGGACACCCCCGCCGACCACATCCTCGGCACCGTCGCCATGGGCGACCGCGTCGTCGCCGCCCTCTAATGACGAGAAGGGACAGTCCCTTTTCGTCATTTCGTTCCAACAGCTGTCGACTTTCGCGAAACATAATAGTTACGGGATGAGGGCTGATTCCCGCGCTCAAAGGGCCGCAATGGTCACCACGCGCCCAAGAGGGGCGCATGACGAGAGGAAACGCAATGAGCTACCTGCAGGCACGAATTATTAGCAGCATTATTCGCTAGGCGGGTCGCCACATATTGGCTGCCCGTCCTTGACGGGCAGTGCTGGGATGCAAAGACCGGTTGCTGCCGTGCGCAGTACCCGGTCTTCTTCTTTGATCGGCTGCCCATCAGGGAAATGACGAAAAGGGACAGTCCCTTTTCGTCATCCGCAAACAACAATCAGCTGAGAAAAAGGAGAACATCATGTCCAGCACCGATTCCACCACCCTCAACGCCCGTCAGTCCGAGCTCGCCGAGGCCCTCTACCAGGCGTACCGCAACAACTTCTACGGCCTGGAGAACAAGCCGCTCACCATGGCGGATTGGGAGGGCGTCGTCACCGACGACGACACCGCCTACGCAGTGCACGCTCGAGCTCGCCCACCTCAACGAGCCCCTGCTCGAGTGTGAGCCTG
>QAKZ01000018.1 GCA_003150175.1 Coriobacteriia bacterium | reverse complement strand
GACAACGAGTCCCACGCCTCCATCCACCGTCGCTTCGCCAACCTCCTCGAGGAGGTCTTCGACGAGATCTGCGACATCAAGGCCTGCGCCGAGGAGGGCGACGAGACCCGCCCCGTCTACCCGATGATCATCTTCCGCACCCCCAAGGGCTGGACGTGCCCCAAGCACATCGACGGCAAGAAGACCGAGGGCTCTTGGCGTGCCCACCAGGTGCCGCTGGCTTCCGCCAAGGACACCCACGAGCACTTCCGCGTGCTCCGCAGCTGGCTGCGCTCCTACAAGCCCGAGGAGCTCTTCACCCCGGAGGGCCAGATTCGTCCCGAGGTCACCGCGTTCATGCCTAAGGGCGACCTGCGCATCGGCGCCAACCCCAACGCCAACGGCGGCAAGGTCCTCCAGAAGCTCGACCTCCCCGACATCCACGCCCACGAGGTGCCGGTTGCCGAGAAGGGCCACGGCTGGGGCGCCACCGAGGCGGCCCGCGTCTTCGGCGCCTATACCGCCGACGTCCTCGCCAAGAACGACAACTTCCGCATCTTCGGCCCGGACGAGACCGCTTCCAACCGTCTGCAGGACGCCTACAAGTACACCAACAAGCAGTGGGAGGGCGGCTACTACGCCGACGGCGACAACGATGACCTGCTCTATCCGTCCGGTAAGGTCGTCGAGCAGCTTTCCGAGCACCAGTGCGAGGGCTTCCTCGAGGGCTATGTCCTGACCGGCCGTACCGGCGTGTGGAGCTCCTACGAGTCCTTCGTCCACGTCGTCGACTCCATGGTCAACCAGCACTGCAAGTGGCTTGAGGCCACCGTGCGCGAGATCCCTTGGCGCAAGCCCATCGCCGGCCTCAACATCCTGCTCTCCAGCCACGTCTGGCGTCAGGACCACAACGGCTTCTCTCACCAGGACCCGGGCTTCGTCGACCTGCTGCTCAACAAGGCCAACGACACCCACGTCGTCAACGCCTACTACCCCTGCGACGCCAACATGGCCCTCGCCGTCGCCGAGAAGTGCTACACCTCGACCAACTGCGTGAACGCCATCTTCTGCGGCAAGCAGCCGGCCCCGACCTTCATCACCGTCGACGATGCCAAGGCCGAGCTGGCCGAGGGCCTGGCCGAGTGGAAGTGGGCTTCCTCTGCCGACTCCATCGATGACGCCGACCTCGTGATCGCCACCTGCGGCGACGTCCCGACCCTTGAGGCCCTCGCCGCCCTCGACATGCTCAAGAAGCTCGGCGTCAAGGCCACCTTCGTCAACGTCGTCGACCTGCTCAAGATCCAGAACGTGAGCGAGAACGACCAGGCCATCTCCGACGAGCGCTTCGAGGAGTTCTTCGGCCACAACAAGCCGGTCCTCTTTGCCTTCCACGCCTACGCGGGCACCATCCGTCGCCTGATTTGGGACCGTCCGAACCACGACAACTTCCGCGTCCACGGCTACGAGGAGAAGGGCTCCACGACCACGCCGTTCGACATGCTGCGCCTCAACAACATGGACCGCTGGGCGCTCGCGGCCGACGCCCTGCGCCTCGTCGACGCCCAGAAGTACGCCGACCAGATCCAGAAGTGGGAGGACTTCCGCCAGGAGGCTTTCCAGTTCGCCGTCGACGAGGGCTATGACCACCCCGACTTCACCAGCTGGGTGTGGCCCGACGCCGCCGCCAACTCCGAGGGCACGCTCTCCGCTACCCAGATGACCGCGGGCGACAACGAGTAATCCTCCCAGTACTCACGCGCTCGAGTCTTTGCGCGCCCCGGGACCGCGAGAGCCGCGGTGCCGGGGCGCGTTTTTTGAGGGCGGGGGCGCTGCGCCCCGTCGGCCCGTGCCCCGCCGCACCCCGCCGGCGCGCCCCGCCGCGCGCCTGTACCTCTTTGCAGATATTGGGTACAATCGGCTGTACGCCGCGCGAGCGGCCGAATCTTGATATTCGCATCATGGTGGCAGCGTCCCCATTCCATCTCGTGGGGGTGACTGGTTTCGACAGGGTGGGCCTGAGATGGGCAGCAGGCCGTGGTCTCCTCGCCACGTTAAACAGGGGTACCGTCAAATTGAATTGACGACACTTATTCTTATGAGCCTCTGGCTCTCGCTGCTTAATTAATTAGCGGCGCGTCAATGCGGGGATCGCTCCCGTTCCCGCGGCGACGTCATTTTAGGGAGATGCTTGCTCGGACGTGGTTGGTATGCTGAGCAAAAAGACCGAACCAACTGGGTCGCCAAGCGCGGGTTGACGGGTGCGCGGCGGCCGAGACCTAACCGGCAACTGAGCCTGGAGACACCTTTCGGGGGCTTGCTTTGGACCGGAGTTCGATTCTCCGCACCTCCACCATAAGCGAATCGCGAGGGCCCGCACCCCGAATGGGGGAGCGGGCCCTCGTTCATTTTGGGTACTGTGGTAAGGGTGTAGACACAGCGTCAACTCCGGCGCCGGCTTCGCAAAGAAGCCCCGCCGAAAAAAGGAGCCCGCCATGAATATGGATGCCCAGATCAAGGAAGCGATGGCCGCCGAGCTCGAGGACGCGATCGAGCTTGAGACAGCGGCCGCCCCCGCCCCCGCGCTCGTGCTCGAGGGCGGCGGGTTCCGCGGGATGTTCACCGCAGGCGTGCTCGATGTCCTCATGGAGCGCGGGCTCACCGGGTTCTCGAGCGTGTGGGGGGTCTCGGCCGGCGCGCTGAACGCCGTCAGCTTCAAGAGCGGCCAGATCGGCCGCACCATGCGCATCATGCTCGCCTTTCGCGACGACAAGCGCTTCATGAGCTTCCAGTCGCTCGCAAAGACGGGCGACATCGCGGGCGGCAAGTTCGTCTACGAGACGATCCAGGAGGAGCTCGATCCGTGCGACAACGAGGCCTTCGAGGAAAACCCGATGCCGATGTTCGCCGTCGCCTCGAACGTTACCTTCGGCACGGCCGACTACCTGCGCGTGAGCCGCCTGCCCGCCGACGCCGTCAAGGTCCGCGCGTCCGCCTCGCTGCCCGGCATGAGCCGCATGGTCGAGATCGGCGGTCAGCGCTACCTCGATGGCGGCACGACGGACTCCATCCCCTTCGCCGTGGCCATGGGGCTGCCAGGGGCGCGCCGCGTCGAGGGCCATGAGCCGGTCGACCGCGCGCTCGTCGTCGTCACGCAGGACCGTGGCTACCAGAAGGGCGCGGGCACCGAGGCCATGGTCCTGCGCTCGCACCGCTACGACGACTTCCCGTACTACACCGAGGCCCTGCGCACGCGCGGACCGCGCTACAACGCCCAGCGCGAGCAGCTGTGGGACCTCGAGCGCGAGGGTCGCTGCCTCGTCATCGCGCCCGAGAAGCCCGTCGAGGTCGGCGTCATGGAGACCGCCGGCGCGCCGCTGCTCGACCTCTACCTGCAGGGCAGGCGCCAAGCCGAGGCTCGCCTCGCCGAGATTGACGCCTTCCTCGCCGGCTGACCGGGGGGGACGGTGGGCGCGGAGTTCCCCGAGCTGACGCCCGCTCGCGGGCGCTTGGGGCGCTTCTGTGTGCGCATCTTGTGTGCGCAGCGTGCACGAAAAAATCACCGGCCTGCGCGACCTGCGGTGACGTACAATTTACAAGCTTTGTCAACAGAGCCCCGTAATCTCTGAAAATGAACAAGCATCTCGGCGGTTTGTCCAGAAGCCGTCGAACCGTAAGTACGTAGGAGGAGTCAAGTGAAGAAGTCGACTCAGTTCGCCAAGGCCGGCGAAGTCGAGCGCAAGTGGGTGCTTCTCGACGCTGAGGGCGCGACCCTCGGTCGTCTTGCGACCACTGCTGCCATGTATCTCCGTGGCAAGAACAAGCCGCAGTACACCCCGAACGCCGACACCGGTGACTTCGTCGTCGTGATCAACGCCGACAAGGTCATCCTCACCGGCAACAAGATGGACCAGAAGCGCTACTGGCGCTACTCCGGTTATCTCGGCGGCCTCAAGTTCGAGAGCTTCAAGGAGGCCATGGAGAAGCACCCCGAGCGCGTCATCGAGCACGCGGTCAAGGGCATGCTCCCCAAGTCCTCGCTCGGCCGTGCCCAGGGCACCAAGCTCAAGGTCTACGCCGGCCCCGAGCACCCGCACGCCGCCCAGAACCCCGTGAAGATCGATTGGAGGGCCTAATCATGGCTGAGAACTCCGTGGTTTACTGGGGCACTGGTCGCCGCAAGGAGGCCGTCGCCCGCGTCCGTCTCGTCCCCGGCACCGGCAAGTTCCTCGTCAACGGCCGCGACGCCCTCAACTACTTTGGTCGTCAGCAGCTCGTCGACAACGCCCTTGCCCCGCTCAAGCTGACCGAGACCGCTGATCGTTTCGACGTCCTCGCCAACTGCGACGGCGGCGGCATCAACGGCCAGTCCGGCGCTTGCCGCCTGGGCATCTCCCGCGCCCTTCTGGACGCCGGCGAGTACCGCGCCGACCTCAAGAAGGCCGGTTTCCTCACGCGCGACGCGCGTGCGGTCGAGCGCAAGAAGTACGGCCTCAAGAAGGCCCGCAAGCGCCCGCAGTTCTCGAAGCGCTAAGGCCTTCGAGCGCCAAATCTGCACCATGGGGGCCTGCCGACAAGTTCGGCAGGCCCTTTTTTCTCCGCTCAGACTGGTTACACTATTCAAGAACCAGTACACGCGATGCCGGCCGTCCGCCGGCGGACCGAGAAGGGACACCGAATGAAGTACTTCGGCACCGACGGCTTCCGTGGCCGCGCCAACGAGGGCCTCAACGTCGAGCACGCCTACAAGATCGGCCGCTACGTCGGCTGGTACTACGGCGCCCGCCAGGGCAAGAAGGCCCGCGTGATCCTGGGCAAGGACACCCGTCGCTCCAGCTACATGTTCGAGTCCGCCATCGTCAGCGGCCTCGTCGCCTCCGGCGCCGACGCGTACATGCTGCACGTCATCCCGACCCCGGGCGTCTCGTACGAGGTCGTCGACGGCGCGTTCGACTGCGGCGTCATGATCACCGCTTCCCACAACCCCTACACGGACAACGGCATCAAGCTCGTCAACCGCGAGGGCTACAAGATGGACGAGGACGTCCTTGAGCTCATCGAGGAGTACATCGACGGCAAGTCCGAGGTGCCCCTGGCCACTGGCGACGCCATCGGCTGCACGGTCGACTACATGCAGGGCCGCAACCGCTACATCTCCAGCCTCATCGCGAGCTGCGGGTTCTCTCTCCAGGGCCTGAAGATCGGCCTTGACTGCGCCAACGGCTCCGCCTCCTCCGTCGCGCGCCCGGTCTTCGACGCTATGGGCGCCGAGACCCACGTGATCAACAACTCGCCCAACGGCTTCAACATCAACGTCGACTGCGGCAGCACCCACATCGACCAGCTGCAGCGCTTCGTCGTCCAGCACGGCCTTGACGTGGGCTTCGCCTACGACGGCGACGCCGACCGCTGCCTGGCGGTCGACGAGCGCGGCCATGTGGTCGACGGCGACCTCATCCTCTACGTCTGCGGCTGCTACATGAACAAGCACGGGCGCCTGGCCAAGTCCACGGTCGTCCCCACCGTCATGAGCAACTTCGGCCTGTTCAAGGCTTTCGACGCCGCCGGCATCGCCTACGAGAAGACCGACGTGGGCGACAAAAACGTCTACGCCTGCATGCGCGAGAACGGCTACACCCTGGGCGGCGAGCAGTCCGGCCACATCATCTTCAGCGACCTCGAGAAGACCGGCGACGGCATCATGACCTCCCTGCGCATCATGGAGGTCCTGCGCGGTGAGCGCGAGAAGCTCAGCGAGCTCACCCGCCCCGTCAAGCTCTACCCGCAGCAGCTCGACAACGTCCGTGTGACCGACAAGAACGCCGCGATGAATGCGCCCGAGGTCACGACCGCCGTGGCTAAGGCCGAGCAGTTCCTCGAGGGCAACGGCCGCGTGCTCGTGCGCGCCTCCGGCACCGAGCCGCTCGTCCGCGTGCTCGCCGAGGCTCCCGACGAGAAGCTCTGCGCCGAGGCCAACCAGATTGTGATTGCTGCGCTGGAGCCGTATAAGGCCTAACGGAGCCGCCGAGCACTGGTAGAATTTAAAAGTTACGAAGAAGGGCGCGCGCCGGGCTTCCTCGGCGCGCGCCTTGCGCACGCACCCCGGGGCCCGCGGTGGGCTCGGGCGCAGGTACGAGGGTTGAAGGTAAAGGGAGGCGAGGCCTGTGGCGGCTGCCGGGATCGGCGTCGATATGCTCGAGATTTCGCGGATGCAGCGGGTCATGGACCGCCGCCCGAGCTTCCTGCGCAGGGTCTTCACCGAGGAGGAGCGCGCCTACTGCGAGCGCTGCGCCCGCCCGGCGGAGCACTACGCCGCCCGATGGGCCGCACGCGAGGCCGTGGTCAAGGCCCTGGGCTGCGGCTTCGGCAACGGGGTCGGCGTCCACGACGTGAGCGTCGCGCGCGACGAGCGCGGCGGCGTACACGCCCGCCTCACCGGCGGCGCGGCCAAGGTCGCCATGGAGAAGGGCATCGTCGAGGTCGCCCTCTCTATCAGCTACACGCGCGAGGTCGCCGTGGCCAACGCCGTCGCCGTGACCGAGGCCGTCAAGCCCAAACCAGACGCAAAGGCCGACGCCGCGCGCGCCCTCCAGGCCTCCTTCCGGGCCGCCAGGAGCGTCCTCGACGAGCTCGAGCGCGTCGAGGACGACCAGCTCGAGCTGCCGCTCGACGAGGTCGGCGCCGACACCACCGCCATCGCCGCGACCGTCGCGGGCGCCGCGCGCGAGGAGGCCCCGGTCGCGCCCGCGCGCGGCGAGGCCCCGGGCGCGGTCCGCGAGGAATGCCCGCCTGCGCCTGAGCAAGTGCCTCTTTCCAATGAACGAATCCCTGCACAAACCGCTGAGGAGTAGCCATTATGCAGCCTGTACTCAACATCGATGACATCAAGCGGGTCGAGGTCGGGCTCACGCGCGAGGGCGTGAGCGTCTCTGAGCTCATGCACCGCGCCGGGTGCGCCGTCGCCCAGGAGGTCCTGGAGCTCGGCGCCCGGAAGGCGGTCGTCTTCTGCGGCATGGGCAACAACGGCGGCGACGGCTGGGTCTGCGCCGAGGCGCTGCTCTCGCGCGGCGTGAACGTGCAGGTCGTGACCCCCATCGAGCCCGACCAGCTCTCCGGCGACCTCGCACGCCAGGTGGCGCAGAGCGCCGTGCGCGCGGGCGTGCCCACGGTCGTGGGGCCCTCTCGCGAGGAGGTCAAGCAGGCGCTCGACGGCGCGGACACCGTCGTCGACTGCATGCTCGGCACCGGTTTCCATGGAGCGGTCCGCACCCCGTTCGACATCTGGATCGAATGCATCAATGCCTCCGGCGCCCGCGTGGTCGCCGTCGACGTTCCGAGCGGCCTTTCCGCCCAGTCGGGCCTCGCCGAGGGCGACTGCGTGATCGCGGACATGACGGTCACGATGATCGCGCTCAAGCCGGGCCTTCTTGCCGACACCGGCCGTGACGCGTGCGGCGTTATCGTCGTCGCGCCCCTGGCCGAGCAGACCGAGCGCCTTGTGGTCGAGGCCGACCCGGTGGCGTGGCGCACGGACCTGGCCGACTATCTGGACGTCGTTTCTGAGCCGTCCTCCGCTCAGGACAAGTTCAGCCGCGGGTCCGTGCTCGTCGTCGGCGGCTCCGGCCGCTTCCCGGGCGCCCCGATCATGGCCGCCCGCGCGGCGGCGCGCGCCGGCGCCGGCTACGTGACGCTCGCCGTGCCGAGCACTATCGTGGCGACCGTCCAGGCTCACCTGCTCGAGATTCCCGTCGTCGGCCTGCCCTGCGATGCGGAGGGCGTGCTGACCGCCGACGCGGCCGAGAAGGTCGTGGCGCTCGCGAAGCACAACTCCGCTGCGCTTATCGGCCCCGGCATGCGCGTTGCGGCGGGCCCCTTGGCCTGCGTGAACGCGCTTCTTCGCAGCGACGTGCCCCTCGTGGTGGACGCCGACGGCCTGAACTGCCTCGCGCGCCTCACCGAGAACAACATCACCGAGTTCCCCGACCTCACGCGTCGCGACGCGCCGCTCATCCTCACGCCGCACCGCCGCGAGCTCGGCCGCCTCGTGGGCCGCGCGGACAACCCGCCCGTGAGCCTCGAGGACCAGCTCGAGTGCGCCCGCGAGGTCGTCTGGAGCGACGGCGGCTCCGAGATTGTGGTCGTCGCCAAGGCGAGCGCCACCGCCTGCGTGGGCGTCGACCAGGCCGTGATGCCCAAGCCCGGCCCTGCGTCCCTCGCGACCGCGGGCTCCGGGGACGTGCTCGCCGGCATGATGGCGAGCTACCTCGCGCAGTCGCACGGCGAGTGCGCCGACCTGCCGCTCATGTGCGCGCTCGTGTGCGAGGTGCACGGCTACGCCGGCTCCCTTGCCGCCGAGGCCTTCGGGACGCGAGGAGTGATGGCGGGCGACCTCATCGACCGCATCGGGCTTGCCGCCGATGTCGTGGAGGAGCACGCGCTCGTGCCCGACGAGGGCGGCGCGGAGGCCTAGACTAGGACGCGTGCCTGCAGCGCGCGGAAGGAGCGACCATGGCAAAGAAAATCTGCCCCGACGACCGGTGGTCCTGGGTCGAGGTCGACCTCTCGGCGCTGAGGCGCAACACGACGGCGTTCAAGCGCAGCCTCGCCCGCGGCGTCCGCATGATGTGCGTGGTCAAGGCCGGTGCCTACGGCCACGGGGCGGTCCGCTGTGTCAACGCGATGCACACCGCCGGGGCCGATCAGTTCGCCGTCGCCACGGTGGAGGAAGGCCTCGAGCTGCGCCGCGCCGGCGTTCAGTGGCCAATCCTCATACTTTCTCAGCCTCCCATCGAGAGCGTGCAGACGCTCGTCGAGAACGACATCATGCCCTGCGTCTACGAGCCGGACTTCGCGCTCGCGCTCGGGGAGGCGGCCGCTGCCGCGGGGCGCGTGGCCAAGTACCATCTCATCGTGGACACCGGCATGACGCGCATCGGCGTCATGCCCGCCGACGCCGTCGAGCTGCGGCGGACCATCGACTTCCACCGCGGTATCGAGTGCGCGGGCACCCTCACGCACTTCGCCACGGCCGACGTCCCCGACGACTGGGACTTCGCGCTGCAGCTCAACCGCTTCCGCAATACCGTGTCGGCCCTGCGCGACGCCGGGCTCAATCCCGGGCTCGTGCACTGCGACAACACGCCGGGCACGGTCCTGCACCCCGAGTGCCAGTTCGACATGTGCCGCGTGGGCATCGGCCTCTATGGCCTGCAGCCCGCCGAGACGACCGTCGGCGTGATCGACCTCGAGCCTGTGATGAGCGTCCGCGGGCGCGTGACGCGCGTGGTCTACCCCGAGGTGGGCGCCGGCGTCGGATACGGCATGACGTATCGCGTGCCCAAGCGCAACGTGCAGATTGCCACCGTGCCCATCGGCTATGCGGACGGCCTTTCGCGCACGCTGTCCAACAACATGGACGTCATCGTCAACGGGCAGCGCCAGCGCCAGGTAGGCAACATCTGCATGGATCAGTTCATGTTCGCCGTGGACGTGAACACCACGCGGACGTACTGCCCGACGCCCGAGGTCCGCGAGGGAGACGTCGTCACCGTGATCGGCGCGGACGGCGATGAGCGCATCACCGCCGACGAGATGGCCCGCCTGCGTGGCACCATCAACTACGAGGTCGTCTGCGGCTTCGGGATGCGCCTCCCCAAGGTCTACGTCTAAGGCGGCGCGCGATGGGCGTCATGAGGATTCCCGGTCACGACCACCAGAAACCCCGCGAGGTCACCCTCGACGAGATCCGCGCCGTCATGGGCAACTGCCAGCTGTGCCCGCTCGGGGGCACCCGCACGAGCCTCGTTTTCGGCGTGGGCAACCCGCATGCCCGCGTGATGTTCGTGGGGGAGGGGCCGGGCCGCAACGAGGACCTGCAGGGCGAGCCGTTCGTCGGCGCCGCGGGCCACAAGCTCGACGCGCTGCTGGGTAACGCCGGCCTTACCCGGCAGGAGATCTACATCGCCAACGTGATCAAGTGCCGCCCGCCCGGAAACCGCAATCCCCGCCCCGAGGAGATCGCCGCCTGCTCGCCGTTCCTTCGCGAGCAGATCCGCAGCGTGTGGCCCGACGTCATCGTCTGCCTCGGCAACTTCGCGTCGCAGTTCGTCCTGCGGACGAGCAAAGGCGTCATGAGCCTGCGCGGCCAGCTTCACCAGCAGGGCCACTTCGTCGTGTGCCCCACGTTCCATCCCGCCGCGTGCATCTACCACCAGGAATGGGAGCCGCTGCTCGTCCAAGACCTCCAGATGGTCGGCGACTGGCTCCGCGCCCATCCCGCCGGCGCCCCCGCGCCTGCGGAAGTTCCCGCAGCGTCGCCCGCCCCAGTAACGGCGCCCGCCCCCGCAACGGCACCCATCCCCGCACCTGCCCCCGAAGGAGACCAGCGATGAAGACGCCCCAGCACTTCGTTACCAACTCTCAGGCCGAGACCATCGCCGTTGGCGAGCAGCTCGGCCGCGAGCTCGTTGCCGGCGATGTCCTCGTTCTCACGGGCGACCTCGGCGCGGGAAAGACCCAGCTCACCAAGGGCATTGCCGCGGCGCTCGGCTGCGACAGCGACGTCACCAGCCCGACCTTCACGATCGAGATGGTCTACGAGGGCGGACGGCTGCCGCTGTACCACTTCGACCTGTACCGCCTCGACGACCCCGACCAGCTCGAGGACATCGGCCTCTATGATGTCCTTGGCGCCGATGGCGTCTGCGTGATCGAGTGGGGCGAGCAGTTTGCCGATGAGCTCGGCGACTACGTGAGCGTCCGCGTGACGCGCCTCGACGACGAGGCCGAGCCCGGCCAGGAGCCTCCTCGCGCCATCGACGTCGAATAACGCGTTTCCCGCACCTTGTCCTGGGATCGCTCTCGCACCCGAGCTTGCCGCCTTCGCCTTTGCCGTCTGCATCCAAACCCGCGCTTGGGCCCATCCCTCCCTTCAAATTCACCCCTCTCGATGCAGTTCCGGTCAGCTCGCGCCCCTCAAGTTTTCGCAAAACTCGATTCGTGCCGCGCAAATCGTCGCTTAGTGCACAGAACTCGATTCGGGCTACGTATTTTTCGGCTCAAACCGCGATCCCTCACTGCTCGCTTCAAGAAAGCCCAGGTTCCTCGGGATCAATTCGCCACAAACAACCTTTCGCAGCCAAATTTGCGTAGCCCTAATCGAGTTTTGCGCAGGCAAACCCGATTTACGTAGCCCTAAGCCAAAACTGCGCAGTCGTTCGCGCGCCGCGGACCCAAATATCAGCAAAATAAATCGCTATAAGTAAAAATTAGCTATTGCAATTAAATCCTAATAGCGTATAGTACTCATCAAGCAAGAGGGCAGCGCCGAGGACGCAAGGGAGGCGGGCACGATGGCGAGCAGGCAAACGATCCAGCGCACCATCATCGAGGACGAGGTCAGGACCCTGGCCAACCACCCCACCGCCGATCAGGTCTACGACGCGATCCACGAGCAGCATCCGAGCATCAGCAAGGCCACGGTGTACCGCACACTGAACAGGCTTTCCGATGAGGGCCAGCTCCTCAGGGTGAAGATCAACAACGGCGCGGATCACTTCGACCACCAGACCTTCACTCACTATCACGTCCGCTGCACCGAGTGCGGCCGTGTGGACGATGTGTTGGTTCCCGTCCTGGGTACCATCGACAGTGAGGCGGCGAAGGTCTCCGGTTACGCGATCACCGGCCACACGCTGCAGTTCGACGGCATCTGCCCTTCCTGCCAGGCCAAGGCGGCCAAAGCGAGCGCCCAGCTCGCCCACTCCGCCCCGACCGACTAGCACGGCTTCCACGACCCCGCGACCGGAGCGGGGCGTAAGCAATAGGAGAGGCGGGCGAGGCGATGGGAAGCCTCGCCCAAGAATTAAGGAGGTCCATTATGGACAAGTGGGTCTGCAAGGTCTGCGGTTACATCTACGAGGGCGCCGAGCCGCCGGCGGAGTGCCCGGTCTGCCACGCTCCCGCGAGCGCGTTCAAGAAGGTCGAGGGCGACCTCGAGCTCGCCGCCGAGCACGAGTACGGCGTTTACGACAAGACCGTCAAGGACAACCCCGACATCTCTGACGAGGACAAGGCCTACATCCTCGAGCAGCTCAAGGCCAACTTCACCGGCGAGTGCTCCGAGGTCGGCATGTACCTCTGCATGGCGCGCATCGCCCACCGCGAGGGTTACCCCGAGGTCGGCCTGTACTGGGAGAAGGCCGCCTACGAGGAGGCCGAGCACGCCTCCAAGTTCGCCGAGCTGCTGGGCACCGAGCTCGAGCCGAACATGAAGGCCACCACCAAGGACAACCTGGCCTGGCGCGTCGACTGCGAGTTCGGCGCTACCCAGGGCAAGTTCGAGCTTGCCTCCTGCGCAAAGAAGAACGGCCTCGACGCCATCCACGACACCGTCCACGAGATGGCTCGCGACGAGGCCCGTCACGGCAAGGCTCTGAAGGGCCTGCTCGAGCGCTACTTCGGCTAATGGCCAGCGGCAAGAAAAACAAAGCCGCAAAGAAGAAGGTCAAGCCCTCGGGGCCCGCGCCCGTCGCGGTGCTCTGGGGGCTTGACCCCTCTTTCGGCGAGGCCGCCGCGAGCAAAGGCGCGGCGGTGCGGGAGGTCCTGCGCGAGCTCGGTATCCGCGCGCGGATCGCGGAGCCCGAGCGCCTGGGAGACCCCGCGGGCGCCTTCGCCGGGCTCGTGGGCTTCAGGCCCGCGCTCGCAGACTATGCGGGGCCTCTGCCCAAGTGCGAGTTCGTTCTCCTGTGCAACCTCACGAACTCGCAGGTAGAGGCCTTCATGGCGCAGAGCCGCGCCGCCGGCTGCGTCGTCGGCCCGAAGGCAGTCCTCACCAAGCACAACAAAACCTGGCCGCTCGCGCGCCTGATCGCCGCCGTCAACGCCGAGCACGCCGCGATGCCGTCGTAGCGCGCTCGGCGCCGCGCGGTACACTAGAGGGCGCTAAATCCCGCAAAGAAGGAACCGTCATGATCGTCCTCGCTCTCGATACCTCGACCGATATGCTCGCCTGCGCCGTCGCGCGCATGGAGGGCGCCTCCGTCGAGGTCCTCGCCACCCGCGACCACCAGTGCCGCCGCCGGGCCAACGTCGAGCTCGTCTCGACCTGCAAAGAAGCGCTGGCAGACACCGGTCTCTCTATGGACGATCTCGACGCCGTCCTCGTCGGCCGCGGCCCCGGTTCGTTCACGGGCGTGCGCATCGGCATCGCGACGGCGAGGTCCCAAAGAGCGGCAGGCCGGCGCCGCATGCCAGGC
>QAKZ01000014.1 GCA_003150175.1 Coriobacteriia bacterium | reverse complement strand
CGAATATCATCTCACCGTGTCCAGGGACACGACCCTCGTGGTCGAACTGCTCAATTATCGTGACCACGGGGGCCAATTCTTAGTAAACATCGACGCGCGATCGGTGTAATATCTCGAACACAATGAAAAACAGAGGCTTGCATGCAGGCCGATGTTTTGTAAGGGGGCTCCTTCCAACGGAGGGCATCCCCTATTTTTATGCTGAGATTCCTCAGCCCATTAATGTGGCACGTTTTAACTGGATGCGGTTTTGGCGTTCGGGAGAGAACCTGCGCAATGTGCCCGGAAAGGCGCAGAAAACGAGGCCGCCCATGCCCAAGGGCAAGCTCTGCTCCGCCGAATTCGCGACGAGGTTGGCGCCGAGTCGTCGCAGCGGAGCAAGCGGTGAAGGTTCTCTCGACTGAGGACTACCGCTAACAGAAGGAGAGAATAATGAGCGCCAGTTATGCCGCCGCACAGGCAAGGGGCGCGTACCCCGGCGTCGTCGCCAACCTCATGCACCGCAACCACACGCTCGATTACAAATGGTGCAACGACCTTCTGGTGGACATGGACATCCCGTTCGTCGGCTAAGCCGAGGCGCATCGCCTAGTCGCTCATCCCAGCCCCTACCCCGCCACACTCACAACCCCGCCGTCCACGCGCAGGCGCATGGTGGCGAACTCACGGGCCTTCGCGAGGTCCGCGGCGACGAAGACCGTCCTTTCCGGCAGGGCGGTTATGCTGACGAGCAGGGCGGCCCGGCCATCGCTTATGGGCATTCAACGCCTATCACTCTTGGAGATTTGGCTTTCGTCCCCTGCGGCGCCACACCACGGCGGCATAGTTCGCTAGTTTTCGGGAAAACCAAGTTTATCGAGGTCAATATCGCCGTATTCCCCAAGCAGACCGTCGAACTTCTTCTTCCAAGGAGCCGCGTCGCCGATTGCGTCGAGCAGATAGTAGAGCACCGAGAGCACGGCGAACGTCTTTCCATTTGACGAGCCGAAGCCTTTCCAATCCTTCGGGATCACGGGCCGGACGCCCCAAGTCCTGTTCCAGACGCGGGAATGGTGACAGCAGGCGTTCCTCGCGACGCGCAAAACGGACAGCCAGTTCTTGAGCACGAGAACCTTGATACCAAGCTCAGAGGCCACCTCCGTCCTTACGCTCGGAGAGACCTTTTGATAGAACAGCTCGATAGTGCCCATCGTTGCGCACTCGACCATCATCCAATAAGGCGGAAGATCATGTTCGTCTCCATACTTGGCGACAAAGTGCTTGATGAACTGCTCACCTTTGTTCGCCGCGGAGTATTCACGGCTAAGTCTGGGCTTTACGGACTCAGGAAAACCGAAGATGCCGTCCTCTCCAGACGCGAGATAGGAGAGTCTGCCTCGAAAGAAAATCTCAATCTCAGCGATAGCGCCGAACATAACGAGACGCAAATCGCGGTCAAACTCATAGGCACGCATAATCTTGGCGAAGCTCGTATTCTCACAGAATACAGCCTACCCCCTTAGCGTCAATGGTTTTGTACGGAAACCAGTATGCGGAAAGCCTGTAATAGCCGATGTTGCGCAGGGCAAGGCGCAGCCCATCTACATTGCCGACTTCAAGCCCTTAGACTTTTGTCAAGATCATAATTTCAGGCTTGATCGAAGGGCGAAAACCGCAGCACTTCGGCGGCCCAGCGGCCAGGGTAATCGTCTTCTTGCAGCCTCGACCCGTTCTCCCGTAGCATAAGCCCCCACAGGAGACGGTTACTCAATCAACCTAGGGCAAGACTACCCGATTTACATAAGCCCGAGTACCCGATTTGCATAAGCCGGAGTACCCGATTAACATAACTCTGACAACTTGATTCGCATAAACAAGAAAGGGCCGGGCCGAATGATTCCTCGTGATATCGCCAGCGTCCTCAAACAGTATTCCCGGTGGTTTCCGGTCGTGTCGGTGACGGGGCCCCGGCAAAGCGGCAAGTCGACGCTGGTCCAAGAGGTTTTTTCTGATTACAGCTACGTCAATCTCGAGCTGCCAGGCGAACGCGCCGCCGCCAACGCCGACCCCCTCGGGTATATCCACTCGCACCCGGCGCCGCTCATCATCGACGAGGCCCAGCTGGCTCCCGAGCTGTTTAATGTTATCCAGGTTGAATCAGATAAAGTGGGAGCCCCAGGACAGTTCGTCCTTTCCGGTTCGCAGAACTTCATCTTAAAACGCCAAATCTCCCAATCGCTGGCGGGCCGCGTAGGGTTGCTGACGCTGCTCCCCTTATCCTATAGGGAACTTCTTGCGGCTCAAGATGACTTGCCTTTTGATGAGTACCTGTATCGAGGAGGCTACCCCCGTCTTTACAACGTAGACATCCCCGAGGACGTCTACTACTCGAACTACGTGGCAACGTATCTCGATCGAGATGTTTCCGGGCTCATTAACGCGACCAGCTTGACCCAGTTCAACCTATTCTTGCGGATTTTGGCAACAAACGTAGGGCAGCTGACCAATGTTGCTTCAATGGCGTCTGACGTGGGCGTGACCACCAAGACGCTGCGCGCATGGTTGTCGATTCTCGAGCAGTCTTATATCGTCTTTCTGCTGCAGCCGTACTTTGCGAATTCGCGAAAGCGACTCATCAAGACTCCAAAGATTTACTTTTATGACACCGGCCTTTTGTGTCATCTGCTGTCGGGCGGAGACGCCTCGGAGATGGAACGCTCAGGCACATTGGGCCCTGTTTTCGAAAATGCGGTCATCGCCGAGTTGTATAAACGCCATTTGAACCGCGGGGAAACTGCTCAGCTTTATTTCTATCGTGACTCGAATGGTGTCGAAGTCGACCTCGTTGACGCGACGGTCCCTTCGATGCCTGAGCTATGCGAAATCAAATCCTCGCGGACTTATCGCAACAGCTTTATGCGGCACCTTGATTCCGTTGGCGAGCTGTTAGGCGCTGCCCCGGAGAGGCGCTCGGTCATCATGAGATCAAATCAGACAACCGAGATTAATGGCTCGCCAATCTGGACAGTCGAAGACTGGGCAAAGAGATAGGGCCATGAGCATGCCGAACCTCGCCCAAAATGCGGATTCGTAGAAATATATACGAAGTCGGTAGCCTATTTCCGAAACCTCGAGTAGCGGCGACAATAGCCCTGCATTTACGCAGGTATTCTTAGGCTCATCCGCATCTATACTCGCGGTTTTCGATTTAGGATACCGACTTCGCAGACTTTTTCGCGCGCAGCTCCGTCGCGCCCGCCGTGCGACGCCCCGGCGCGCCTACTTCCGCGCGCGGAAGCCGCCGTGGGCAATGTGGTCGCGCAGGTGCTGCTCGATCTGGGCCTCCACGTCGCGCTCCATGGCGCCCTCATGCTGCTCATCCCCGCCCTCGGAAGTAAGGCCCATATCGTGCATGACGTCCATCTCGATTTCGTGGCCGTGACGACGCTCGACGTCGGCGGCGAGGCGCTCTGCCAGGCGCTCCTCGACACCGGCGATGCCGCCAAGCTGCACCGGCACGGCGGGCGCCGCCTCGCCCTCGAGGTCGGCCTCAAGGTCGGCCTCGACGAACACCTCAACACGACGCTTCTCGCGATCGACGAACATAATCAGGAACGAGGTGATCAGGAGAACGGGCGCAACCCAGATCGTGCGGGTCCCCAGCGCGGGAATCGCCCAGTTTCCGATGACGGCGCCAAATACGAAGCATGCGATCACAAAGAAGCTGAGCAGGCCGCCGCGCAGCTGCTTCTGGTCGCGGTCGCTCGCGTAGGTGACCAAGGCCTGGGTCCCGCTGCGCAGGTTGCCGATACACATGGTGGTGGCAAGCGGGCGGCCGTGGAACTTGCGGAACGCCTGGACCTGGATGCCGCAGGCAAAGGACGTGAGGCCGTTGGCGTAAAGGCTGCGACCCTCGGGGATAAAGCCCACGACGACGAGCAGGACGGCCTCGATGATGAGGGCCAGCTGGCGCCAGTGCAGGTGCTCCTCGGTTGCGGCGATCTTTATGGTGTGGCACAAGGCGATGCCGGCGGCGAAGCAGACCACCGGGACGGCGTAGTGCAGGCACTGGACCCAGTCGCCTGTGGCCAGGTTGACACCGAACAGCAGCATGTTGCCGGTCTGCGCGTTCGCAAAGACGTGGTCGCGCACGAGGTAGGAGTAGGCGTCCATGATGCCGCCCGAAAGCGCGAGGAGGACTGCAAGCTCGATGGACTCGGACTCTTGCTTCGCGCGGAACATGTGCTGAACCTTTCTGACGCCAGTTGCCTTGCCTAAACCATAGGTCATTCTGACGTCGCGGCCTCGCCGGGAGCACTTCTTGTCCCTTCCTGAAGCCAAAAGGAAACAAGAAGTAACGGCACGGCCCGCTCCTTGCCGCTTGAGACTACCATAGGCTTGGCAAACTATGGAGGCGAACGGGCGATGGGCTCGACGGGAATGCGGGTGCACCCGCATCACATGCAAGCAATTTGGCACGAGGTCGTGAGCGCCGGCGACGAGCTCGCCGTGGACGCGCCCCTGGCCGACAAATCGACGATCATCTGCCGGACAGGCCAGCTCATGCTCGCGTCCGGCACCGGGGCCTGGCGCGTGCGCGACTCCATGAACCGCGTGGCGCGCGTGCTCGGCGTGACGGTCCACGTCGACCTCTCGCTGCTGTCCATCGAGTGTACCTGCATCGAGGGGCATGAGAGCTTCAGCGAGGTCGTGAGCCTGCCCACGACCGGTGTGAACACTCACCGCATCTGGCTGATGGAAGACTACATCCACGAGATCGAGACCCAAGGCGCCGAGCTCACGGTGCGCGGCTTCCACAACCTGCTCGACGTGGTGGAGAAGTCGAACCCTGATTACGGGTGCCTGCAGCTCGGGCTCGCCGCGGCATGCGCGTGCGGCGCGTTCGTGTTTTTGCTGGGCGGCGGCCCCTTCGAGATGCTCTGCGCCTTTGTGGGCGCCGGCATGGGCAACTACATGCGCGTAAAGATGCTCGCGCGCAAGCTCGGCCAGTTCAGCTGCATCAGCTGCGGCGTCGCGACCGCCTGCGTGTGCTACCTGGCGGCGCTCACCTTCCTGGCGCACTTCGACCCCGCGGCGATGAACCACGAGGCCGGCTACATCGGCGCCATGCTCTTTGTGATTCCCGGCTTCCCGCTAATCACCGCGGGCCTCGACATCGCCAAGCTCGACATGCGCAGCGGCATTGAGCGCCTGGTGTACGCGATATCGGTGATCACGGTGGCCACGCTCATCGGGTGGCTCGTGGCAGAGGTCGTCGGGCTTTCGCCGAGCGACTTCGCGCCGCAGGGGCTCGGCCCTGCGGCGCTCACGCTGCTGAGGCTCGCGATGAGCTTCGTCGGCGTGTTCGGGTTCTCGGTGATGTTCAACAGCCCGGTCCAGATGGCTGCGACGGCCGGGGTGATCGGCGCCGTCTCCAACACGCTGCGGCTGACGCTCGTGGACCTGCCCACGTTCGCCCCTGCCCTCGGGCTGGCCTCCGGCTGCCCTCCCGAGGCGGCCGCCTTCATCGGCGCCATCACGTCGGGGCTTCTGGCCCACGCAGCCGAGCACTGGACGAGCTACCCGCGCATCGGGCTTACGGTCCCGTCCATCGTGATCATGGTGCCGGGACTGTACCTATACCGCGCCATGTACTACATGTGCATCTTTGACACGGCGAACATGCTCGCGTGGTTCGTGCGCGCCGTCCTCATCGTGGCGTTTTTGCCTGTGGGCCTCGGCGTGGCGAGGACCTTCACCGACCCGAGGTGGCGAAAGACGAGCTAGCATGAAGGGCCTGCCGTCTCAGCCTGGCTGAACCGGCAGGCCCTTCATGCCAAATCTACTCGGCTGGAGCGGCTGGCCCCTCGGGCCTAGCGGCTGCGCGACTTGAGGGCGCGGGCGATCTCACGGTCGACGTCGCGACGGGCCATGTCCTCGCGCTTGTCGTAGAGCTTCTTGCCGCGGGCAAGGCCTATCGCGAGCTTGACGCGGTTGTGCTCGTCGAAGTAGAGCTCAAGCGGCACGAGCGCGGTGCCCTTGGTGCGGAGCTTGCCGTCCAGGTAGTCGATCTGCTGGCGGTGCAGCAAAAGGCGGCGCTTACGGTCGGGGTCGACGTTCCACACGCCGCCGTTGGAGTACGGGTGGATGTGGACGCCGTGCAGCCACGCCTGCCCGCCGCGGATAAGGCAGAACGCGTCGGTGATCTGCGCCGCGCGCTCGCGCAGGCTCTTGACCTCGGTGCCCGTGAGCTCGATGCCCGCCTCGAACGTCTCGTCGATGAAGTACTCGTGGCGTGCCGAGCGGTTGCGGGCGATGGACTTCTTTTGCGGCTTGGCCTGCTTGTTCTGCTGGCCGGGCTTCTTTGACTTCGCCATGCTACTCCCCGTCCGGCTGGTCGCCCGCGGCGTCACGCGCTGCGGACTCGGCATCGATCGCGGCGCCCGACGCGCCTGCGAGCTCCTCGGCCTCAGCAGCCTGGATCGCGCGCAGGAGCGACTTCGCGGCGGGCTCGCCCACCAGGTCGCGGGCACGCAGGGCGAAGGTCGTCGCCTCGGCTTTCTGGCCGGCACGGGCGGCGTTCGAGGCGCAGATGAGCAGGCAGGCGGCCATCTCGGCGTTGGCGCCGGCGGGCAGGCCCTCGGCGGCCAGCAGGGCGCGAGCCTCGGACTCCGAGACTCCGGCCGGGTCGCGGTCGGTGCCCGCCGCCTGATCGACAGCGGCGTCGAGCGCAGGGTCCTTCACGTCGAGCGCGAGCGCGGCGCGCAGGCAGGCGGCCGCGACCTGGGGCTTCTCGCTGACCTGGAACCAGGCCGAGAAGTTGACGAAGGCTCGAGCCAGGTGGCGCGGCTCGCTCGCGCGTTCGAAGACGGAGAACGAGAGGCCGAGGTACTCGTCCATGTCGCCGTCGAGCTTGTAGAGGTCGGCGAGGTTCAGGCGGCTGCCGCAGTCCATCGGGTTCCAGCGAATCGCGGACTTGAGCGCGCTTTTGGCCTCGTCGTAGTCGCCCACGTGCACACTCGCCAGCGCGAGATCGGCATAGAGGCGGTCGAGCGGCTCGCCGACGTCGCGCAGCTCGCGGGGGTCGCCCTCGGTCCTGCGGTAGGCGAGCTTCTCGAAGGCGGACGGGAAGCTGAACCACTGCACGGCATCGGTGGCGGCGCAGTTCTTGTCCACGTACTCCTCTGCGTCCTCCGCGAGTCGGCGAAGGAGCTCCTCGGCGGCCTCGTCCTGGCCCTGGATAAGATAGCCCTCGGCCTGGGCAAGGGCGTCATCGAGCTCTGTCTGCGGTTCGTTCATGGTTCCTCCAGCCGGCGCGTGCCGGCGCGATCTGCTGTGGCGGTCGGGCGCCGGTCGGGTACGCGGCGCCTAGACGTTAGTTTTCCCATTATGGCGCAGGAAGGCGGGCGGGCGGGAGCTCGGCGCGATTTGCTCGCGGTTTGCGCGGGACGGCGCGCGTCGCCCCCAGACGACCGGGGGGCATGGGCATTCCTCCGCGCGCCGCGCCCCCGCGACTACTCGTCCTTCTTGCCGGCGGAAGGGATGCGGAAGTCGATGCGGCCGCGGGGGACGTCGACGCCGGCGACCTCGACGACGACTCGGCGGCCGAGACCCCAGACCGTGCCCGTGGACTCGCCGGTCAGGGTCATGCGCTTCTCGTCGAACTCGAACCACTCGGAGCCGAGGTCGCGAACGGGGATGAGGCCGTCTGCACAGGTCTCGTCGAGCGAGACGAAGACGCCGAAGCGCTCGCAGCCGGAGACCACGCCCGCTTCCCGCGCGCCGATGCGGCCGGCGTAGAGCTCGGCCATCTTTACCTTCTGCGAGTCGCGCGCGGCGGCGTCCGCCGTGCGCTCCATGCGCGAGCAGTCGCTGCAAAGCTGAGGCAGCATGCGCTCAACGGCGCGCTGCTCGGGACACCCGTCCTTGCCGGCGAGGTGCGCCTTCAACGCTCGGTGCACGATGTCGTCGGGGTAGCGGCGAATCGGCGAGGTGAAGTGGCAGTAGGCCGTGGCGCCGAGGGCGTAGTGGCCGAGGTTCTGAGGCAGGTAAACGGCGCGGCGCTGCGCGCGAAGAAGGAGCGCGCTCGCCAGGTACTCCCCGCGGGTCCCACGGGCCGCGTCGAGGACGCGCTGGATCGCCGCGGGCTCGCCCGCCATGAGGGCAGCGGCGTCCCCAGGGCCAAGAAGCCCCAACTCATCGAGGGGAGCCACGGTATGGCGCAGGTCCTCGGCGGACGGCTGCTCATGCACGCGGTAGGCCGCCGGGACCTCGGCGTCGGCGAGGATGCGCGCCACGGACTCGTTGGCGAGGAGCATCGCCTCCTCGACGAGGCCGGTCGCGCGGGTGCGGCTCCGGACGCGCACGCCTGTCGGGTGGCCGTCGGCGTCGAGGACGACCTTGGACTCGCGCGTCTCGAAGTCGATGGCGCCGCGGGCGCGGCGGGCGGCCTCGCGCAGGGAGCGGATTCGGTCGAGGGCGCGGAGCATCTGCGCCACCGCCGGCGCCTCGGAGTCGTCGACGCAGGGCAGGTCGGCGGGACTCTTCTCGCCGACCAGCAGCGCATCGACCTCGTCGTAGCACAGGCGCGCATTGGAGCGGATGGCGGAGGTGCAGGCCTTCGCGGAGACGACGTTGCCGCGCTCGTCGAGGCGCATCCGGACCGTCATGGCGAGGCGGTCCTCCCCCGGGCGCAGCGAGCAGACGTCGTTGCACAGGCGCTCCGGGAGCATGGGGATCACGCGGTCAACGAGGTAGACCGAGCAGGTGCGCGATCGGGCCTCGAGGTCCATCGAAGAGCCCCAAGGCAGATAATGGGTCACGTCGGCGATGTGGACGTCGAGGTCGAAGCCGCCGTCCGCGCGCTCGCGGGCGCCCACCGCATCGTCGAAGTCGCGCGCGTCGACGGGGTCGATGGTCACGCACATCGCGTCGCGCAGGTCGGCGCGGCGGGGATCGTCGGCGAGGGCAGAGGCCACGTCGGCGCGCACGGACTCGGCCTGCTCGAGCGTCGAGGGGCTGAAGTCGCAGGCAAGGCCATGGCTCGCGATGACGGACTCGATGTCCATGTCGAGATCGGCGGCCGCGCCCACGCGCCGGTCGATGGTCACGACGGCGGCGGTGTAGGGCGTCGGGTACTCCACGATCCGGGCCGCCACGACGTCGCCGGGAGCGACGCCCAGGCGCTCGGGGCTTTTGTCCTCGGGAACGACAAAGAAGTCGTGGCACAGGCGGTTATCCAGGGGCACGACGGCGCCGAGCGGGCCGGTGAGCTCGAAGCGGCCGAGCAGCGTGTGGTTCGCGCGCGTGACGACGGAGTCGACGACGGCGCGCTTCTCGCCGCCCGCGGCGCCGCGCCCGTTTCCGTGGGCGCCGGAGCGGCCTCCCCCGCCGCGGCCGCCCTTCGGGCCGACGAGGAACACGCTGACCTCATCGCCGCTCATGGCCTCGCGGATGCCCGAGCGCGTGACCTCGAAGGTGCCCTCGGGGGTCTCGACCACAGCCGAGCCTGGGCGCAGGACGCGCAGCGTTCCCGTGATCGTGCGGCGCTGCTTGCGCGGCCCCTTTGTGGACCCGCGGCGATTGTTGCCCTTGTGCGGTCGCTTACGCGCCATGTGCCTCTCTCCGTTCTGCGGCCTGCACCGGAAAATCACGGGCACCTGCCGCATCGTTGAAACCCCGCGATTCTTCCCTGACGCCAATCGCGGAGGCCAAGTGCTAAACAAAGCGGCCCCCGGTGCCGGGGGCCGTCGGTGATGCAAGTATGCGCTTGTTCGGGGCGCGTCGCCAGGGCGCCGGGCTAGACCTTGAGGTAGCGGCGCATGGCGATCGCGGAGCCGAAGAGGCCGATGACCGCGCCGAGCACGAGCAGCGCGGCAGAGGTGGCGACCATGGTCTTGGTCGAGATCGCGAACGAGAGGAACTGCATGCTGCTGGCGAGCTTGGGCAGCAGCGCGTTCACGCCGGCGATGAGGACCACGATAGCCAGGAGCGCGCCGATGATGGCCTCGAGGGTGCCCTCGAGCAGGAACGGCCCGCGGATGAAGCTGTTCGACGCGCCGACCAGGCGCATGATGCCGATCTCGCGGCGACGGGCCGTGATGGCGAGGCGAATCGTGTTGTTGATGAACACGAACGCGACGAAGGTCAGCAGGGCGACGAACACGATCGCGGCGATGCGGATGTAGGTCGTCACGCTGAAGAGCTTCTCGACGGTCTCGCGGCCGTAGTTGACGTCCGCGGACGGGTTGTCCTTGGAGTCGCAGATCTGCGAGAAGTCGGAGTCGTCGATGATCTTGGACACGGTGGCCTCGACCTGCTGCGGGTCGTCGAGCTTGATGACCAGCGACGCGGGCAGGGGGTTCTCGCCGTCGAGGGCGGTGATCGCGTCGCTCGCGTTGCGGTTGGACATCTGGTTCTGGTACTGCTCGAGCGCCTCGTCCTTGGTGCGGAGCTCGACGGACTCGACGTTGTCCCAGCCGCGGACCTTCTGGATGTAGGCCTGGACCTGGTCCTCGGTGGCGCTATCGGAGAGGAACGCCTGGATGGTGACCTCGTTCTCGACGGAGCCGATCATGTTGTTGATCAGGGCGGAGGCGAGGACGAAGACGCCGATGATGAACAGCGAGAGGAAGATGGTCACGACCGCGCCGAGGACCGTGGTCCAGTTGCGGCGGAAGTGCTGACCGACCTCGCGGAAAGAGTAACCGATGTTAGAGGGCGCCATAGTAGCCGTAGCCTCCCTTCTCCTGGTCGCGGACCACATGGCCGGCCTCCAGGGCGATGACGCGCTTACGCATGGAGTCGACCATCTCGCGGTCGTGCGTAGCCATGACGATGGTGGTGCCGGCGCGGTTGATTCGGTCGAGCAGCTTCATGATGCCCAGCGAGATCGCCGGGTCGAGGTTGCCGGTAGGCTCGTCGCACACGAGCAGCGGCGGGCGGTTGACCATGGCGCGGGCGACCGAGACACGCTGCTGCTCGCCACCGGAGAGCTGGTCGGGGAAGTGGTCCATGCGCTCGGCGAGGCCGACGAGGCGGAGCACCTCGGGGACCTGAGCCTTGATGACGGAACGGGGCTTGCCGATGCACTCGAGGGCGAAGGCGACGTTCTCGTAGACCGTCTTGTTGGGCAGGAGCTTGAAGTCCTGGTAGACGGTGCCGATCTGGCGACGGAGATACGGGACCTTCTTGTTGCGCATCTTGGTAAGGTCCTGGCCGCCGACGATGACCTGGCCGTGGGTGGCCTTGAGCTCGCGCGTGATCAGGCGCAGGAGCGAGGACTTGCCGGAGCCGGAGTGGCCGACGACAAAGACGAACTCGCCGGGGTACACGTCGAGGCTGACATCGTCGAGAGCGGGCTTGTTGGGCTGGGCCGGGTAGATGAGTGAAACGTTTTTGAACGACACGGTGGGCGCACCGGTGCGCGGGACCGCGGGCGAGTCGTCGCTCGCGAGAGGCGCGAAGACGCTCGTGAAGCCCGGCTGATCGGTGGGATCGGCGGGCTCGGAGGCGGTGACGGCGTGCACGGCGAGGTCCTCGGCTGCGGCCGAGTCGAGCGCGTCGGCCGCGGGGACGGCGGGCGCCTGGACAGACTCGGGATGCAGGACGGCGTCGACGGCTGCGTCGTCGATGACCTGCGGCGTTACGGCTGCCGTAGTCGGCTCGGGCTGGAAGAGCGTCTCTTCGCCGTCCGACTCCTGTCGCTCAGTGCTGCGAAAGTGATTGGCCACGAAAGTTCCTTTTCCTTTTGCTCACAGCGGACAGTTGCGTTGCCTAGTTTAGCAAAAGGCCAGCTTCTGCCCCAAATGCCTTGAAGTAACGGTTGATAAAGCAGAACCTCCCCACACGACGAGAAGAGCAAGAAGCGAGCAGCGCCCGCCCGTCAACTTGAGGGGCGGGCGCTGCTCGCAACGGCTGTAATCCGGCGTTGGCCGGAAGGTTACTTGCCCAGGAAGTCCAGCACCTGGCGCTCGACGCCGGCGGCGTCGAGGCCGTACTTGGCCAGCAGGTCGACGGCCGGGCCGGACTCGCCGAAGACGTCGTTCACGCCGACCTTGCGCACGGGCACCGGGTCGGCCGCGAGCGCCGCGAGCACGGCGTCGCCGAGGCCGCCGATAACGGAGTGCTCCTCGCAGGTGACGACGCGGCCGGTCTTGTGGGCGGACGCGCGGACGAGCTCCTCGTCGAGCGGCTTCACGGTGTGGATGTTCACGACCTCGGCGTCGACGCCCTTGGCGGCGAGGGACTCGGCGGCCTCGAGGGCTGCCGCGACCATGAGGCCGGTGGCCACGATCGTGACGTCGGCGCCCTCGCGCAGGACGACGCCCTTGCCCATCTCGAACTTGTAGGTGGCGGGGTCGTTGATCACGGGAACGGCGAGGCGGCCGAGGCGCATGTAGACCGGGCCGTCGTACTCGTAGGCGGCACGGACGGCGGCCTTGGCCTCGGTGTCGTCGGCCGGCACGATAACCGTCATGCCGGGGATCGTGCGCATGAGGGCGATGTCCTCGTTGCACTGGTGCGTCGCGCCGTCCTCGCCGACCGAGATGCCGGCGTGCGTGGCGCAGATGTTCACGTTGAGGTGCGGGTAGCCGATGGAGTTGCGAACCTGCTCGAACGCGCGGCCGGCGGCGAACATCGCGAACGTGGAGCAGAAGACCTTCTTGCCGGCGGCTGCGACGCCCGCGGCGATGCCGACCATGTTGGACTCGGCGATGCCGCAGTCGTAGAAGCGCTCGGGGTGGGCGGCCTTGAAGCGGCCGGTCTGGGTGGCGGCGGCGAGGTCGGCGTCGAGGACGATGAAGTCGTCCTTCTCGTTGCCGAGCTCCACGAGCGCGTCGCCGTAGCTCGCGCGGGTCGCGACCTTCTTTACATCTGCCATTAGAGCTCCTTCCCGGCGGCCTCGAGCTCGGCCATCGCCTGCGCGTACTGCTCGTCGTTGGGGGCCTTGCCGTGCCAGCCAACCGCGTTCTCCATGTAGCTCACGCCCTTGCCCTTGACCGTCTCGGCCACGATGCAGGTGGGCTCACCCTTGTGGGCGCGGGCGGCCTGGAACGCCTCGCGGATCTGCGCGAAGTCGTTGCCGTCGGCGAGCTCGATCACGTTGAACTTGAAGGCGCGAAACTTGTCCGCGATGGGCATCGGGGAGTTGACCTCCTCGTTCGTGCCGTCGATCTGCAGGCGGTTGTGGTCCACGACGACGCAGAGGTTGTCCAGCTGTTTGTTGCCCGCGAACATCGCGGCCTCCCAGACCTGGCCCTCCTCGATCTCGCCGTCGCCCAGGATCGCGTAGGTGCGGTAGGCGTCGCCCCAGTGCTTGGCGGCGAGCGCCATGCCCACTGCCGCGCTGATGCCCTGGCCGAGGGAACCGGTGGACATGTCCACGCCGGGGGTGTCGTTCATGTTCGGGTGGCCCTGCAGGCGGCTGCCGATGTGGCGCAGCGTGGTGAGCTCCTCCACCGGGAAGTAACCGCGGCTGGCGAGGACGGAGTAGAGCGCGGGGGCCGCGTGGCCCTTAGAGAGGACAAGGCGGTCGCGGTCGGCCTTGCGGGGGTCGGCCGGGTCGATGTTCATGTCCTCGAAGTAGAGGTAGGTCAGGATGTCCGCGATGGACAGCGACCCGCCGGGGTGGCCCGCCTTGGCGGCGTGCACGCCGGTGACGATGCCCTTGCGGACCTCGTTGGCGACGCGAGCCAGCTCCTGGTCGGTCATGGTGCCTCCTTGGGCTCGGTATGGTTGAGACGTTCCAAACTTAGCACCGCGGCGACGTCGGAACGCCGCCGCGGAAGATTCAAGTAAAAACCTTTACTCTTGCAAGGGCGCGGGCAAGAAGCGCTTCGGGGCTTCTTTGCGCGGCCTCGCGGCGTCGGCCGGGCTACTGAGCCGCGACGACCTTGGCCCAGTCGGCATCGAAGCTGGCCATGCCCTGGTCGGTCAGGGGGTGCTTGAGGCACTTCTTGAGCGCGCCGAACGGGACGGTCGCGATGTCGGCGCCCAGCAGGGCCGCCTGGGTCACGTGGTTCGGGGTGCGGATGCTCGCGGTGATAATCTCGACCTGGTCGTCGACGTTCTTGCCGGACCAGTCATAGTTCTGGATGCAGGCGACGACGTTGGCGAGCTGCTGGATGCCGTCCTCGGCGATGTCGTCGAAGCGGCCGACGAACGGGCTGATGTAGCGGGCGCCGGCGTTGGCGGCGAGCAGGGCCTGGGTCGGGCTGAAGACGAGCGTCATGTTGATGCGGACGCCCTCGGCGGCCAGCGTGTGGGTCGCGGCGAGGGACTCGGCGCAGATGGGGAGCTTGACGACGATGTTCGGAGCCAGGGCCGAAAGACGGCGGCCGTCCTCGATCATGCCCTCGGTCGTCTTTGCCTGGGACTCGGCCGAGACGGGCAGTCCCTCGCAGATCTGGGCGATCTTGAGCATGTGGCCCTCGAAGTCGGCGAGCTTGCCGCCGGTGCGGGCGTAGAGCGACGGGTTGGTGGTGACGCCGGCCAGGCAGCCCCAGCTCATGGCTTCCTTGATCTCGTCGATGTCGGCGGTGTCGATGAAGAACTTCATGTTTCCCCCTTCGTCCGGAAAACTAATCCCCCTTCGGGGCGGCATAGGTCGCCCCTTCGTCCGATTTCGAAGATACCACCCACAAACGCGGGCGCGGCTAGGGTCGCGTCAGGTAAAGGATTTTTCCCGCGAACGGTAGAAAATGCGCCGTTTAGCTGGGAACACTTCGAATTATCCGAATGTTTGGATTGTTTTGGACGATTGCACAGGGGGCGCGGGGGAGGCAGCCGGGAGGCGGAAAGAGACGCGGGAGCTGCAGCCGATGACTGTCACCCGGTGTTGGTGGAGGAATAACGTACAAGTTTGGGCTCTTGCGGGGCAAAATCGCTCGCAAGAGCCCAAACTTGTACGTTATTTGGTTCGGAAAAACCCGCGAGGGGCTTGCAGACCGTCATAGGTCGCAAGCCCCTCGCGGGCAGGCCGCCGCGGACCGACCGCCGCGGGCGCTTCTCCCCTAGTTGACGCCCTCGCAAGTGGGCTGGATGGCTTTCATGGCCTCGATGACACTCGCGAAGAGCTCGTCGAGCTCCATGCCGTTGAGCTCGGCGCCCTTGCGGATGACGTCACGGTCGCAGCCGGCGGCGAAGCGCTTGTCCTTGAACTTCTTCTTGAGCGACTTGACCTCGAAGTCCATGACGGACTTGGACGGGCGCATGAGGACGGCCGCCTCGATCAGGCCGGAGAGCTCGTCGCAGGCGAAGAGCACGCACTCCATCTTTGAGCTGGGCGCAGGCAGGTCCGGGTTGTTGTCGGAGTTGTGGGTCTGGATGGCGCGCGCGAGCTCCTTGGTGCCGCCGGCGGCCTCGATGAGCTCGGCGCCCTTGACGGTGTGCTGCACGGCGTCCTGGAACTTCTCCCAGTCGAGGTCGTGAAGAAGCCCGACCTGGCCCCAGAACTCGACGTTCTTCGGGTCGTACTTAGCCGCGTAGTAGCGCATGAGGCCCTCGAGGGTCTGGCCGTGCGCGATGTGGAACAGGTCCTCGTTGTACTGCTTGAGCAGGTCGAACGCCTGGTCGCGGGTGAGGCCGGTCTCGAGCGCGGGAGCCTCGGCGCCGTGGGCGTTCGCGGCGGCCTCGTTGGCGGCGCCGTTCTCCGCGTCGTCGGCGAGCGCGTCGACGGACGCGGCGGCGTTGTCGGTGCTCTCGGGCAGCTGGCTCGCGATGTCGGCGCGGGTGATGGTCTCGGGCTTCATCGCCGGGAAGAGGAGCACGTCGCGGATGGCCGGGGCGTCGCAGAACAGCATGACCATGCGGTCGATGCCGTAGCCGATGCCGCCCGCCGGCGGCATGCCGTACTCGAGCGCGCGCACGTAGTCGTAGTCGTAGCCCATGGCCTCGTCGTCGCCGAAGCCCTTGGCCGCGACCTGCTCGGCGAAGCGGCCGGCCTGGTCGACGGGGTCGTTGAGCTCGGAGAACGCGTTGGCGTACTCGTGGCCGCAGATGACGAGCTCGAAGCGGTCGGTCAGGCGCGGGTCATCGTCCTTGCGCTTGGACAGCGGGCTGACCTCCTCGGGGTAGTCGCAGACGAAGGTCGGGTTGACGAGCGTGGCCTCGCCGAGCTCGTCGTAGAGCTCGAAGACGAGCTTGCCGGCGCCCCAGTTCTCCTGCCACTCGATGTCGTGCTCCTCGCAGAGCTCGCGCAGGCGCTCGATCGGGGTGTCCATGTCCACGTGCTCGCCGACTGCGCGCGAGGCGACCTCGGTCAGCGGCAGGGACTCCCAGGTGCCGGACATGTCGACTTCCTGGCCCTGGTACGTGATGACCTCGTGACCCTCCTCGCAGCCGCAGACCTCGCGGGCGATGGTCTTAAAGAGGCCCTCGGTGAGCTCCTTCATCCCCTCGAGGTCGGAGTAGGCGCAGTAGGCCTCCATCGAGGTGAACTCGGGGTTGTGCGTGAGGTCCATGCCCTCGTTGCGGAACTGACGGCCGATCTCGAAGACGCGCTCGAGGCCGCCAACGATGCAGCGCTTGAGCGGCAGCTCGGTGGCGATGCGCAGGTAGAAGTCGCGGTCGAGGGCGTTGAAGTGGGTGACGAAGGGCTTGGCATTCGCGCCGCCGAGGATGGCGTGCATCATGGGGGTCTCGACCTCCATGTAGCCGTCGGCCTCCATGTAGCGGCGGATCAGGCTGATGATCTGGCTGCGGCGACGGAACGTGCCGCGGACCTCGGGGTTCATGATGAGGTCGACGTAGCGCTGACGGTAGCGGACCTCGCGGTCGGTGAGGCCGTGGAACTTCTCGGGCAGCGGGCGCAGCGACTTCGAGAGGATCTCGAGGTGCGTCGGCGCGATGGAGAGCTGGCCGCGCTTGGTGCGGATGACGGCGCCGGTCGCGCCGATGACGTCGCCGAGGTCCAGGTTGGAAAGAAGCGCCCAGTCGCCCTCGGGCAGGTCGTTCACGCGGCAGAACAGCTGGATGGAGCCCGTGCAGTCCTCGAGCACGATGAAGGCGATCTTGCCCTGCTTGCGGAAGGCGCGGATGCGGCCGGTGAGCGAGTAGACGTCCTCGGTGCACTCGCCGTCGGCGAGCTCGGCGTAGCGCTCCTCGAGCTCCGCGGCGTGCGCGGTCACGGTGGAGCGGATCGGGTACGGGTTCACCCCGGCGTCAAGAAGCGCCTGGCGGCGCAGGCGGCGCTGGGCGCGCTCGTCGTTGGTTGCAGGGGCGGAGGTGTTGGTTGCGGGGGTTGCGGCCATGGGTATGGGCTTCCTTTCGGGCTTCTTCATAAAGACGCCCCGCAGCTGCGCAGATGCAGTCGCGGGGCGTGCGCTCTCGTAGCTTTCGCAGGTACGCTTAGCGGGTGATCCCCGTGATGGTGTACGCGCGGGACTTGCCGGAGGGGGCGACGACCTCGACCTGGTCGCCCTGTTTGTGGCCGATGAGGGCGGCGCCGACGGGGGACTCGTTCGAGATCTTGTGGTCGAGGGAGTTGGTCTCGGTGGTGCCCACGATGGTGAAGGTGGTCTTCTTGCCGCGCTCGTCCTCGAGCTCGACCGTGGTGCCGATGGAGACGGTCAGGTTGCGGGAAGAGCCGGCCGCGGCGATGGTCGCGGTGGCGAGGATCTGGCGGATCTCGTTGATACGGGACTCGTTGTGAGACTGCTCCTCCTTGGCGGCGTCGTACTCGGAGTTCTCGGAGAGGTCGCCGAAGCCGCGGGCTTCCTTGATTCGCTCGACGATCTCGTCGTGCTTGGTGCCCTCGCGGTACTCGAGCTCCTCGACGAGCTTCTGGCGGCCTTCGGGGGTCAGGACGATGTTCTTGGTGTCTGCCATGGTGTTCTACTCCAGTGGGTCTGAGTGCGGTACGTGGGTCGAAGCGGTCGGCTAGTCGAGCTTCTCGCCGCACTTGCAGCAGAAGGCGTTGCCGGCGGGGTTCTTCGCGCCGCAGTGGCCGCAGAACTTAGAGTCGTCGTCGGCATCGGCGTCGTCCTCGTCGACGACGAGCTCGGTGGCGTCGTCGTCAGTGGCGTCGTCGGCCTTGGCCTCGGACTTCTCGTCGGACTTGTCGTCGCCCTCCATGCCCTCGCGGACGTTCTTCACGGTCTTGCCCAGGGCGGAGCCGATCTTCGGGAGGTTCTTGGGCCCAAAGATGAGCAGGACAACAACAAGGATGACTAGGAGCTCAGGGACGCCCATGCCAAGAATCATAAGAAGTTCCTCCGTTTAGAATCGATGTGCGCCGCGCGGGGTACGCAGTCGTATGGGCTAGTATAGCGAACGTTCCTGCGCGGGCATGGCCCGAATGCACAAAAACGCAATCTCAAATGATACCGCACGGCGCCCCCCAGCGGGCGCGAGGCTTCCGGAGGTTTGTTGTGGAAATGAAGACCCTGCTCGCCTGGGCCATCGGCGTGACCGCAGTGCTCACCGCGTTCGTGGCGGCGATGCCGTGGCTCCTGCGCCGGCGCGGCGTGGAAATGTGCCGCACGATGTTCGGGCTCACGCTGATCTTCGACTCCGAGAACGCCGACGGCACGCCGGTGCGGTTGATCAACGTCAACGGGACCTTCCAGTCCGTGAGCTACGTGCCGGCCGAGCTGCGCTGCGAGCTCGCCTGCGAGTACCACCGCGGGATGGCGCGGCGCATCGAGGCGTTGGCGACCGAGCGCGGGGCGAAGGCGGCGGCAGGGCGGCGCCTTCGCGTGCTCGTGATGGGCGGGGGCGGCTGCTCGCTGCCCAAGTACCTGGCCGCCTACGTGCCCGAGGTCGAGGTCGAGGTCATCGAGATCGACCCCGTGATGGAGAAGATCGCCCGCGAGCAGTTCTGGCTCGACGAGTGCCTCGAGCGCACCGGCGCCGAGAAGGACGGGCGCTTCTCGCTGGTCATCGGGGACGCATGGGCGCACCTCAAGGCGGCCGAGCACCCCTACGACGTCATCGTGAACGAGGTGTTCGGCGGCAAGCGGCCGCTCGGCCCGATGGAGACCGGCGAGGGCGCGCGCGTCGTGCGCCAGAAGCTCACCGACGGCGGTCTCTACCTGGCCGACGTCCGCTGCCCGACGGAAGGGCGGAAGGCCGCGCCGCTGCGCGAGGTCGAGGAGGCCTTCGGCCGCGAGTTCGCGCGCTGCGAGGTCGTGCCCGAGTGGCCGGGCGAGCCGGAGAAGCCCGGCAACAACGTCTTTATCGCGCAGTAGCGGGCGGGCGACGCTTGGGGCCGCGCGGGACGCGTGGGCCGCACAAGCCGCGCACGGTCTCCTGAACCGGAAAACGCGCGGCTAAAGGTACTCGAGGAACGCCCGCGCCGCCAGCGAGAGATCCGCCGTGCGGCGGCGCACGAGGCTGAGCGTGCGGTACGCCGGCTGCTCGAGGTGACGGACGTCGAGGTCGAAGCCGGTGCGCTCGAGGGCGAGGCTCGGCAACAGGCTCACGCCGAGGCCCGCCTCCACCATGGCGAGGATCGCCGTGATGTCGGAGGTCTCGCAATGGATCCTCAGGTTGGTGAGCTCGCGCTGGAGCAGCGGGGCGGTCTCGGTGTCGGCGATGAAGCGCTCATCCAAAAGGTCGTCCAGCGCGACCGCGCCCTCTCTCGCCGAGAAGTGCCCGCGCGGTGCCACGACCACGATCTCGTCCTTGTCGTACACCGTCGAGGCGAAATCCCCACCCTTGGGCTCAGAAGGAATGAAGGCCAGGTCAACCATGCCGTCGACCAGCTGCCGGGCAGCCTCGCCGTACGTGCACTCGAGGATATTGACCTCGATGCCGGGGTGGTCGGCGGCAAAGCGGCCGAGCGGCCCCGGCAGGCGCATGGCGACGATGCTCGTGGGCGCCGCGATGCCGAGCGACCCGCTCTCGAGCCCGCGCATGCCGTCCACGCGCCGCTCGAGCTTGGAGAACGCCGCGCACAGCCCGCGCGCGTCCTCCAGCAGGCCCCAACCGTCCGAGGTGATCCGCAGCTCGGGGCCCTTGCGCTCAAAGAGCCGGACGCCCCAGTCGCCCTCGAGGCTGGCGATGGCGCGGCTCACCGTGGACTGCGCGGAGCCGAGCTCGCGCGCCGCGGCCGAGATGCTCCCCAGCCGCGCCGCAGCGCAGAATGCCTGGATCTTCCTGATGTTCGGGTCCACCGAGACGCTCCCTCCCCGCCCCGGTCTCCACAAGAAAAAACACCACGACGCGGGGCCTCCACATCGTAGTGTTTTTTCTTGCCCGGTGCCCGGAAGCCTACAGCGCTCCGCGGATGACCTTCTCGCCCTCCTTCATGATGACGTCCATGTTGTCCGGTGTGAGGTCGTGGATGTTCGACGCGACGTCGCCGCGAATGACGAGCAGGTCGGCGAGCTTGCCGGCCTCGAGCGAGCCGAAGTCGTTCTCGTGATGGACCATCCGCGCGCCGTTGAGCGTGGCGGCCTTGATCGTCTCGAGCACGGGGATGCCGGCCTTGTCGACGAAGTCGTACATCTCGTCGATCGTCACGTAGCCGTACGGCGTCACGAAGCTGAAGGAGTCGGAGCCGATGGTCAGCGTGACGCCCATCTCGTTGGCGCGGCGCAGGTTCGCGTAGGTGCGCTGCAGCTCGCGCTCGACCACGGTGTCGCCGGGGAACTTGGCGTTGGCCTCGGACTCCTCGGGCGGGTAGGTGGCGTACCAGGTGGGCAAAAAGCCGATCGTCGGGGTAAAGAAGGTCCCCTGCTCGGCCATGAGCTCCATGGTCTTGTCATCGAGCTCGAAGCCGTGGATGAGCTGCTCGGCGCCGAAGCGCACGGAGTCGTAGGCGGCGCTCACGGAGTTGTAGGAATGGCTCCACAGCGGGATGCCCGTGAGCTTGCACTCGTCGGCGACGGCCTTGATCTCCTCGGTGCTCATGAGCTGGCGCCGGCCGGAGTCCCAGCGCCAGATGCCGCCGCCCGTGGCCCAGATCTTAATGGCGTCGGGGTTCTCGCGCAGGCGCACGCGGACGGCGTGGCGCAGCTCCCACGGGCCGTCGACCTGGTCGCCCCAGGGGTGAGAGTCCTTGCTCACCTGCAGCGGGAGCTTGTGGGAGTCGCCGTGGCCGGCGGTGCGGCAGAACCCGAGGCCCGTGGCAAAGATGCGCGGCCCCTTCATGACGCCCATGTTCACGAGGTCGCGGATGGCGATGCCGTTGCGGCCGATCTCGCAGACGGTCGTGAGGCCGTGGGTCAGCGCGTCGTAGCTCTGCTTGACGGCGCAGGCCTGCTTCTGGGCGGGGGTCTCGATGACCCAGTCGTTGTCGTCGTCGGTCAGGTTGCCTGAGAAGTGCAGGTGCGTGTCGATGAGGCCGGGCATCACGGTCTTGCCCGAGCAGTCCTCGACCTCATAGCCGTCGGGCACCTCGGCGCCGGCGCGCGGGCCGGCGTAGGCGATCTTCTGGCCGTCGACGAGGACGAGCGAGTCGTCCACCGGCGCGGCACCGGTGCCGTCCACCAGGCGACCACCTGCGAAAGCGAACTTTCCCATAGCTGTTCCTCCGATTTCCTCGGTTGACGGGGACCGTCAACGCACCTGAGCAGGCGAGGTCTTTTTCCCGCCGTGCTTGTTTCCAAAGAACGCCAGGATCGCGAAGCCAACGGCGACCCACGCCAGCGTGATGGCCCACTCGACGCCCGAGAGCGCCGCCGGCGAGAAGGGCACGACCATGAGCGCGATGATGGCAAGGCCGGCCGCGATGGCGCAGCCGATGCCCGCCTTGCCGCCGGCGACCTCGTAGGGGCGCGGCAGGTCGGGCTCGGTGCGGCGCAGCCTCCAGCACGCGAAGCCGGCCATCGTGCAGGCGAAGATGAAGCCGAGCGAGGCCACGTTGGTCAGCGGCACGAGCATGTTGCGGCCGAGAAACGGCCCCACGAGGGTAAGGACGCTCATCACGATGACCGCCTTCTTTGGCACGCCGGAGGCGGGATCGATCTGCGCGAAGCCCTCGGGCAGCATCCCCTTGCGGCCCATGGCGAGCATGAGGCGGCTCGACGCGCCGAAGAACGAGTTCATGGGGCCGAGGGGGCCGAGCGTCGCGATGACGAGCATGGCGACATAAAAGAAGATATTGATCCGCTCGAGCACGGCGAGCGCCGGCACGGAGCTGCGCACGAACTCGTGCCAGTCCACGATGGTGCCGAAACTGTAGATGCACACGAGATAGAACACGCCGGAGGCCAGAAGCGCGATGGCGGGGATGAGGCCGAACTTCTTCCAGTCGATGTTCTCGGAGGCCTCCTCCGCCTGCTGCGGGATGGTGTCGAATCCCGCGTAGAAGAACGGCGTCATCACGAGCACGGCGACGATGCCGCCCAGCAGGCTCGTGGCCTCGGTCGCGCTGCCGCCCGCGGCGTCGGCGACCTGGCTGAACACGGGCATCGCGTTGTCGGGCGAGCCGGTCATGAAGCTGATGACCATGGCGAGCACCATGCCGGCGAGAAGCGCCTTGGTGAGGAAGCTCGAAAGCTTGGCCGCCGCGCCCGCGCCGCGCAGGTTGAGGAAGATCACGAGGGCGGCGAACGCCAGCGCGATGACGGTCGGCCACAGGTAAACGTCTGCGCCGAGGATCGTGTAGAGCTTGACGCTGCGCAGCCACGCGAGCGCCGGGAACTCGGCGAAGCGGTCGGTGAGCAGCGTGGATATGGCGATGGCCTCCCACGGGCACAGCGGCGCGTTGCCGAGCAGCAGCATCCAACCGGTAAAGAAGCCCATCTTGCGCCCGAAGGTGCGGTCGACGTACTCGATGATACCGCCGGAGATGGGGATGGCAGCGGTGAGCTCGCCGAAGCACATGCCGATGGGCACGAGGAACAGCGCGCCGATGGCGAAGGCGATCATGGCGGGGACGGGGCCGCCACCGAGGACCATCCAGTCGCCGACCAGGAGCACCCATCCGGTGCCGATGATCGCGCCGAAGCCGATGGTAAAGAAGTTGAAGAGCGTGAGCTCCTTCTTCATGCCGCCGACGGGGGCGGCGGGGGCGGTGGGCTCTGCCATGTCGTTCTCCTCTCGCTTGCTCACGGACGATTCTGCTCCGCGCAGCGGCGGGCGTCACGGCGGGCGCGGCCATTCGGGCGGCGAGCGGAGGACAACGGGGCGCGGGACGGAGGAGTACGCCTGCGCAAACATCGAAAGACCGAATAGGGTCCATGCGCAGCCGGCATTTTGGCGCCGCGCCGCAAAGTGCGAAAATGAGCTCATGTGAATTTCTGCGATCGGCGCCAGGGGAATCGCGGGCGGGCGGCACAGGGTCGCCGCGGGCGCCGGCCGCACAACGGAGAGGAAACCATGGAACCGTCGAAGGTATATTTCTGCGACCTGCACACGCACCTGGGCGACGGCCTGCCCAACAAGCTCAAGCGCCTCATCAAGAAGGCGGGCATCGGCCAGATCGACTTCGCGAACAAGTACGTCGCCATAAAGATGAACCTGGGCGAGCCGGGCAACCTCAGCTACCTGCGCCCCAACTACGCGCGCGCCGTCGCCGACGTGGTGCGCGAGCTCGGCGGCAAGCCCTTCATCACCGACTGCAACACGCTCTACGTGGGCGGGCGCAAGAACGGCCTCGATCATCTCGACTCCGCATACGCCAACGGCTTCAACCCGTTCCAGACGGGCTGCCACACCATCATCGCCGACGGCATCAAGGGCCTCGACGAGGTCGAGGTCCCGGTCGCGGGCGGCGAGTACGTGAAGAACGCGAAAATCGGCCGCGCCATCATGGACGCCGACGTCGTCATCAGCCTCACGCACTTCAAGGGCCACGAGGGCGCGGGCTTCGGCGGCGCCATGAAGAACCTCGGCATGGGCGGCGGCTCCCGCGCCGGAAAGATGGACCAGCACTCCGCGGGCAAGCCGAGCGTCGACACGAGCAAGTGCATCGGCTGCCGCCAGTGCTCCAAGATCTGCGCGCACGATGCGTTCAGCTTCGGAGAGACCCGCGAGGCGACGCTCCCGAGCGGCAAGAAGCGCGAGGTCCACGTGGCCAGCATCGACCACGACCGCTGCGTGGGCTGCGGCCGCTGCATCGCCGTGTGCAACCAGGACGCCATCCATCCCGACTACGACGCCGCGCCCGAGGTCCTCAACTGCAAGATCGCCGAGTACACGAAGGCCGTCGTCGACGGGCGTCCCTCTTTCCACGTCAGCCTGGCCATCGACGTGAGCCCCAACTGCGACTGCCACGACGAGAACGACAAGCCCATCGTCGGCGACATCGGCTTCTTTGCGAGCTTCGACCCGGTCGCGCTCGACCAGGCGTGCATCGACGCCGTCCAGGCCGCCGCTCCCCTGCCCGACACCGAGTTCACGCGCATGCGCCAGAAGCTCGAGGACGCCGGCGAGCTCGACGAGGAGCACGCGGGCGACAAGCTCTACATCACGCATCCGGACACGGACTGGCAGAGCTGCATCGAGCACGCCGAGAAGATCGGGCTCGGCACGAGCAGGTACGAGCTCGTCCGCGTTAAATAACGGGCCGCGGACGATTTCGTTCGGTTACCGTGTGAGGGCGGGGCGCGGCAAGGCGCCCGCCCTTTTTTGTTCTCGCAGTTGGTTGGGGTTTGTTTTGAAAAAAGTCATGGCCGCGGCTTGGCCGATCATGCTCTCGTACGTTCCCATCGGCCTGGCGTGCGGCGTGCTCAGCGCCAAGATCGGCATCGGCCCTCTATGGGCGCTCCTCATGAGCATGACCATCATGTCGGGCGGGGCGCAGTTCATGATCGCCAACCTGTGGCTCGCCGGGCTGCCGACACTGACCATCGTGGCGAGCGTCTGCGCCATCAGCCTGCGCTTCGCGCTCTACTCCGCCTCGCTCGCGCCGTACCTGCAGCGCGCCCGCAAGCGCACGTCGCTCGCCATGGCGCTGACCCTCATCGAGGAGGGCTACGGCGTCACGCTGTCCAAGCTCTCCGGCGGCGAGAAGGACTGGGACTTCCGCCACGCCGTCGCGCTCAACGTGGTGACGGCGGCGGCGTGGTTCGCCTCGGTCGCGGCGGGCGCAGCGCTCGGCGCCGTGATCGACGTGCCGACCGCGATCGCGAGCTTCGCCATGACGTCGCTCTTTACCTACCTGCTGTGGAGCCAGGTCGAGGGCGGCTCGCGCGGGAACGCGGCGGCGGCTGTCGCGGGCGCCGCGGTCGTGGTCGCGTGCAAGCTCGTGGGCTGGACGGAGGTCGCGGTCCCGCTCGCGGCGGTCGCGGGCGTGGCGGTCGCGCTGGCGGCGACCCGCGGCGAGGCCCAGGCGCGCATGGCCGGAGCGCAGGACGCCGCCGCTTTGCGAGGGGATGCCCGGAGGGGCGGTGATGCCGCGTGAGCCCGATGACCACCCATGACATCCTCGCCATCTGGCTGCCCGTCACCGCCGTGATCATCGCGTGCCGCGTGGTGCCGATCTTCGCGCTGCGCGGGCGGGCGCTGCCGCCGCGCGTGGTCGAGGCGCTCGGCTACATCCCGCCGGCGGCCTTCGCCGCGCTCGTGGCAAACGACCTGTTCTCGCCCGGCGCGTTCGCTGCGGGACCGTGGCCGGCGCTTCTGCCCATGGCGGCGGCCGCCGTGGTCGTCATCGTCGCGAAAAAGACGCGCTCCATGCTCTGGTGCTGTATCGCCGGCGTCGTCGCGTACGTCGCGCTGGGCGCGCTGCCGCTGTAGCGGCTCGCAGCCGCTTAGAGGACGGGCGCGGGCACAGGCTTTCCGCGAATCGCCGGAAAACCGCGCCCGCGCCGCGCCGCTCGCCCGAGAGCGTGCTACAGGCTGCTGACGTAGCTGTTCCAGACGTCGATGATCCTCGGCGAGCCTCCCTGGGTTGTGAGAACACCCGCCTTCGCCACCTCATCGTTAAACAGCGTGACGCCTATCGTGCCGTCGTCGTTCACCGCCGCGACGACCATGTAGCGCGTAAGCGTGTAGTTGTACACCAATGCGTACAGCATCCCGTTATAGAAGAAATAATCCTCGCACGAGAGTCCTCCCGACCCGCTCACCGCACGCATAAGCGCCATCGACTCATCGGTATTGCCGTCGAGGTATCCGTCCAGCGTGATGTAGTACGCGACCGGTTGGCCGGCGGCGCCTTTTTCGAGCTGCCCGACCCACTTCTCGGGGAGCAGATTCACATCGCCGCCCTTCGCGTAGAATCCGGCCAAAACCACGCGACCCTGCCCGTCCTCGTATCGCGTGCGCTGGTCGTTCCAGGTGAATCCACGCTGCGAGAGGAGCGTCTGGAGCTGCCATCCCTTGAGCTCAAGGAGCGCCTCGACGGTCACGTTCCCGCGGTCGTCTGTGCAGTTCTCTCCCCAGGTATCGAACTCGGACGCCTCGCCCGCGCTCGCGGAATCGCCGCCCGCCGATGGCTCGCCCGACGATGAGCCGTCCGCCGAGGAGCCCCAGCCAGTCTCCCCACTCTTCGTGTCGGGGATCTTGTCCTTCCCCGCCCCGACCTCCTTGCCCGCGTCTGCCGAGACCTCGTCGAGAATATCGGCCCCGCTCGCGGCGTCGGTAGATTTGGCGGAGGCGTCGGGGGCTGTCGTCGGGGCGTTCGCCGTCGCCCCGCACCCGGCCAACGGCGCGACAAGAAGCGCCGCCAAGGTCGCCGCGAGGGCCCTGTGCTTTGCAGATGTTGCGTTCATGGTTCCTCCTCTGAGCTCGTTTGATGCATTAACCTGCCGCTGTAAGCGCTGCGGGTCGCTCCCGGGTCGCGCGGCAGCCTTCTTTACCGCTGGTGCAGCTCCGTCCATCCGGCACCGGGATCGAAGCCGCCGCTGCTGGGCCATCGCCGACTGCTGCTGCGATTCGATGACCGAATTCTGGCGCATCGCATCGGCTTCCTGCGCGATCGCAGGATTGGGCAAGAAGCTCCGGAGGAACACGGGCAGAACCGACTCGGCATTGAAGCCGAGGCTCGCCTCCGGGCAATCGAGCAGCACGACGTTGCGCGACCCCCACACGAGGACCTCGCCGGCGCCCACCTTGCCGAAGACGGCGGCAGGGTCGGGAGCAGCGGGGCCGGGAGCGGTGGGGCCGGGAGCCGCCGCGTCGAAACCTCCGGGATAGCCCGTGGTCGTCGCCAGGCGTATGGAGGCGCCCACGCGCTGCGCGTACGCTATCGCCTCTTTGTCGAGGAACGTCTCCACGTCCTCGAACGCACGCTCCGGAGAGCTCTGCATGCTCGTGGTAATTCCGTACATCGCCCCCATCGCGCCGAGCCCCTTGACACCTGCGCCGAGGACGCAAAAGCGATCGCCCGACTGGAACTCGATGCGCGAGCCCTCCGGGCCTTGCGCGAGCACCCGCACGCGCATCGGACGCTCGAACGACCTGACGCGCTCGAGCTGCCCGGACACCGCCCAGCCCTCGGGAACGGCGACGCGTGCGAGCGCCCTGCCGGTCGCGCAGTCAAAGACGGTCGTCTCCGCGAAACCGGCCTGCCCGGCCCGCGGCGCGGCGCCCTGTGGGGATCGATCCGCGAACGATCCCGTTACCTGCTGCATCGTCATCTCCCATCCCTCGCGGCCGTCTCGGCCACCGCGCCCGACTCACGGACCGTCCGCAGCGCCCGCGAGAGCGCGTCGCCGCCCTTCGTCATCACGCGGCTCGCGTCGCCGTCTGTGTACGCGCCCGCCTCGAAGTAGAACGAGCGCCTCGTCCCGTCAGCCAGCAAGAAGTCCAGCCTCTCGCCGGCATCGGATGCCGCGAGCGTCGTGGTGTCGCCCAGCTCAATCGACCTCAAGGCATCCACGACCTGCGCGATCAGCTGCGTGTCTTCGCACTCGAAGGTCGTCGACGCCTCGCCCTCGTGGGTGTAGGTGAGCCGGATCGCGTCGGTGGCCTCGAAACCGATGGGGATGCCGGTCACGTGGTCGGCGGGCGCCGGGGAATTTGCGTTCGTCGCGGGGTCGACGTCCGTCGATGTGCCCGCCGTTGGGCCCATCGGCGCGCCGCTCGAGCTCGCCGAGGCTCCTCTGTTCTCGGGGGCAAGCTCACGATGCCAAGCCCCCGCGGCCAGCAGCGACAGCGCCCAGAAAACAACGGCCACGGCAATCACGGCGGCGCCGCAGCCGATCACGAGCTTCCTCATATTCGAGCTAGCCATCGCCGCCTCCGGGTCGCAGCCTTTTCTGACAGCGTCATAATCCCAAAAGGCATGGTCGGAGAGGTAGTTTACAGATGTCCCAAAGTGGGTGAAGTTGCCGGCGCCCTCCGCAATGGACCGCCCAGAACGATTCGTGTTACCCTCACAGCCCACCTCGCCACAACGCCCCCGCGGGCGCGCGGCCACCGCAAGCCGTGGCTTGGCAGCCTAATCGCGCGCGTCAGGCTCCCAGGCGAAGTAGCGGAGCAGGAGCGCCTGGCGATTCTCCACGCCGAGGCGCTTGCAGATCGACGAGATGTGGCGGTACAGCGCCGACCTCGATATATACAGCTCCTGGGCGAGCTCCTGCATGTTCGCGTCGGACGTCGTCAGCGCACCGAGGACCTCAGCCTCGCGGTCAGTGAGGCCGAAGGCCTCCACAAATGCGGAGAGCTTTTGGGCGGGGTCGAGCGAAGCCGATGTCTGGGAATCGGCCGGGGTATCAAGCGGCGCCGGGGCCGGGGCCGAACCGGAACCCAGGTCAGCAGCCGAGCCCTCCGTCGCCGCCGAGCCCCTCTCCAGCCCGAGGAACACCAGCACGTAGATCGCCGCAAGGACGACGAGAACGACCGCCGAGGTCGCGAGCCCGTTCGCCTGCGTGACCAGCACGAGCGCAGGCACAGCGACCGCGAGCGAGACGACGTTGTTGACCACGCGGCCCATCGAAGGCCAAAGGCCGGCGGGAGCGCAGCCGCGCCCCGCGATGATGAACGCCGCGGTAAAGAACACGACGAAGGCGCCGGACCCCAGATAGAACACCATGGCCGAGACGATTGCGGGCCCACCACCGATAGCCGAGAAAATCGCGAAGCACGAGAGCGTCGAGACGAGCGCCAGCGCCGCCGGCGCGTATCGGCGGCTGAGCTTGTCCAGCACGAAGCCGGTCGCGAGCGCACTCGCCGCGAGGAAGAGCCGCGGCCACGAGCCGAGATCGACCTGGCCTGCCGCGTGCATGCTCGTGAGCGTCACGTTGAGCGTCGAGAATATGCAGGTCATGAGCGCAACGATGCCCGCGAGGATCGGAAGCGTGCGCGATGGCGCCCCCTCCTGGACTTCGACTCCGGCCTCTTCCCCATCGACTCCGCCTTCCGCCGCTCGCAGCCCCGCCCGGGCGAACCCTGCCGACGCGACCGCCGCTGCGGCCAGGATCACGCCCCTGGGCGCAGCGCCGGGAGTCGCGAGCTGCAACCCGACTTGGAGCAGCACCCCCGCGGCATACGCCGCCCCGACGGCCGCCCCAAGCCCGACCGGCTCATCCGCGCGCGCGATCGCGTCGTGAGCCGCGGCGCCGACGAGCCCCAGGCACAGAAGCCCGACCCCGCCCGCCGCGTACACGACGCCGAGCGAGCCCGCGAGCCCGAGCGCCACCAGGCATGCGGCCGAGACGCCGCCTGCCACGTACAGGACATTCCGCGCACGGTTCCCCGCGAGCCTCAGCATAACCGGGTACAGCAAGAAGCCCGCGACGCTGATGCCGACCACGACGGACTCCGCGAGCGCCACCGCAGAGGCGCCCGCAAGGGCCCCGACACGCTCGTCAAAGAGGAACTCTCCCCCTAAAAACGCAAGGTAAAACAAGGCGAGCCCGGCCATGGGCGCGTTTTTCTTGCTTATGATGCGAGCGCTAGCCATGGCCCACCCCCTCGTTCAATGGTAACGCCAATCACAAATAAAGCCCGGCGCGTCATGTGACGCGCCGGGCTGAATCCGCTAAGCGGAGCCGCTCTTCGAGTTACGCGGCGAGAAGCGCCGCCAGCTCATCAATGCTCTTGAACTCGGTCTCCTCGTTGCCATTCTCGCGGTCAATTCGAATGACCTTGCCCTCCCACTCGGGCTGTTCCTGATCGTTCTCCGCCGCTTGCTCGGCCGTGGCGTCCTTCTCGTCGTCCTTCTTGCTGTCCACCTTCTCGTACTTCTTTGTCTGGACAACGTAGATGTACTCGAAATCATCCTGCTCGGGCATGTCCTCGTTAGAGAAATCGTAGTCGAGGTTCTGAAGGATGGACTCCATCACATCGACGCGGTCGGCGGCGTCAGGAACCGCCACCAGGCCGCGCTCAGAGTTGAAGAGCGCGGCGGGCGAGACGTAAATCGTCCGAATCTGCTCCTGGCGCTTCTTTTCGAAGTGCAGGATGCCGGCGACCACGAGGGCATCGACAACCCACCAAAGAATGCTGATCACAAGGTCGAGCGGGTTATCGATTCGGTTGAACCCGAGGTAGTACCAAAGGAAGAGCAAGAATGCGCCGACGAGAACGGCAAGCGCGATGACGATGTAGTTGTTCTTCTTCATGGCGTTACGCCTCCATTCCGGCGGTCTCGTTGGTGGCCGACGGGTCCGGGCCGGCGGCGGGTTCGTCGCCGTCGCCCAGGATACCGTCCATGTTCTTACGAAGCTTCCGCGTGTGGTTCATACGGTGCAGCCACACCGCCACGCCATAGATCGCGGTGACGACCGTGCCAACGAGCATCCAGAAGTGAATCCAGCAGCGCTGTTCGGGGGCCTTGCCCAAGGGGTTGGCCTCATCGTAGATCTGCTCCCCGCCGTCCGCGTTGCCGGTCACGGTCTCGTAAGTATTCTCGAGGGCGTTGGCCACGGTGTCGATCGGGTTTGCGGGAGCAGCGGGCGTCACAGGCGCAGGCACGGGAGTGGTGCCGTCGCCAGGCGTCGTTCCGCCGTCAGGCGTGGTGCCGCCGTCGTTGGGCGTGTTGCCGCCATCGTTGGGGCCAGGCGTCGGGGTGGGCGCCGGCGCCTCGGTGATGTCGTAGTTCGCCTGCTTGGCGCCGTCCCACGTGATGGCGTAGGTGTTCTTCGAGGTTCCGACCGCGGTCTGGGTACCGGTGGTGCGGGCGGTCACGGAGTCCTTGCCCTTGAGCCCGGTGATGGAGAGCTCGGAGCTGGTGAGCGCGGTGCCGTCGTAGGCCTTTGTGGCGGAGCCGGTGGTCACGGTGAGCTTGACCGGGGTGATCTGGTACTCGCGCTCGACGGTGCCGGTGTAGCTGCCGATGCCGGTGATGGTCACCTTGATGGCGCCGGTGACATTGGTGAAGTCGTCGGTGCTGTAGGAGACCGTGTAGTCGGCGCCCTCGACGAGCTCCTTGCCCTGGCCGTTGGTGACGGTCGGAGCCCACTTGTGCTCGGACGCGTCGTACTCAACGTTCTTGGGAGCGTCGACCGTGGCGTTCTGATAGGCGCCCGGCGTCGGGTCGTCCGGGTCGATGGACTGGCGCGTCACCGTCAGGGTGCCGAGGTCCTCGGACACCTTGTAGTTGGACTGCTCGGCGGTGCCGTCCCAGTCGATGGCGTAGGTGTTGGCGCTGCTGCCCGCCTCGGTCTGGGAGCCGGTGGTCCTGAGGGTTGCCGTCTCGCCGGCGACGAGGCCGGCGATCGTGCCCTCGGCGGTGAGCGGCGTGCCATCGTAGGCCTTGGCGGCGCTCGGGGTGGTGACCTTCACGGCTGCCGGGGTCACGACGATGGTGCCGGGGTTGACGGTGACGTCGAGCTGGTTGGTGACGTCCTCACCCTCGGCGTTGCGGATGACGAGCTTGTCCGCCGTGGCGGTCACGCCGGAGGTGACGTCGGTCGCGGAGGCGGTAGAGGCGGCCTCGGCGACGATGTAGCCCTCGGGCAGCGGGCTCACCGTGACGGTGGCGCCGTGGGCCTGGCCGTCGTAGGTGAAGGTGCCGCCGCTCACGTTGACGACGACCTTCTCGGTGGACTCGGAAACGACCAGGTCGCCAACGGTCGCGCTGGCGAGCGCGTAGTTGGACTCCTTGGCGGTGCCGGTCCACTCAAGGCTGTAGATGGTCTTGCTCGAGCCGACCTTGCGCTGGGCGCCCGTGACCTTGAAGTCGACCGTCTCGCCGTTGACGAGGCCGTCGATGCGGCCGTCGGCGGTGAGGACGCGGCCGTCGTAGACCTTGGACGCGGAGTCGGTGGAGATGGAGTACGGCGCGGGCGTGATCTGATAGGTACGCGTCACCGTTCCGGTGTAGTTGGCCTTGCCGGAGATGGTCACGGTGATGGCGCCGGTGACGTTGGTGAAGTCGTCGGTTCCGTAGGCCACGTCGTAGTCGGCGCCCTCGACGAGCTCGCGGCCGGACTTGTCGGTGACGGTCGGGACCCACTTGTGCTCGCGGCCGTCGTAGACGACATCGCTCGGGCCGTCGACCTTGACGCCGTCATAGGCGCCGGGGGTCGGGTCGTCCGGGTCGACCAGCGGCGAGGGAGACTCCGCGTCCGAGGTCTATGCGCTTGACGCGTCGCGCTACGTTAAGGAGGCGAGGTAGATGTCGACAAAGAAGGACACACGTCGCGGCTCTGGCGGGAACGTCCGCATCGGCATCGTGAGCTTCATCACGCTCGTCTCGGTGCTTTTGCTGACCGTCCTCAGCGTGCTGTGCGTGACCACGGCTCGCGCCACCGCGAGCACCGCGTCGCGCCAGGCCGACTCGGCCACCGGACTTTACGAGGTCGACGCCGCGGGGCAGGGCATGCTCGCCGCCATCGATTCGCAGCTCGCCCAAAGCCGGAGCGCGCACGAGTCCGCCGGCGTCGCCGCCTCGCGCGTCCAGCTCGTCATGCCCAGCATCCAATCGTGCGCGCTCGAGCTCTCCGGCGTGGATGACGTTCAGATCAACGCTGACGTCAAAGACGCCAATATCAGCTTTACCATCAAGACCACGGACGGCCGCGAGCTCGACGCGGAGGTCGCCGTGAACGACGACCTAACCTACACGGTCAGTTCTTGGAAGACCTCGACGACTCAGGCCCAAACTCAGCAGAACCTTTGGGGCGGCTCCGGCGCCGCCACCGGCTCCGCAAGCAACTAAGCGATAAGGAGACAATCATGGAACTCAAGGAACTTCTCGCCCGGATGATCGAGGTCAACGCCTCCGACGTCTTTTTCATCGCGGGGTTGCCCCTCACCTACCAGACCAGTGGCGTCCAGGTTCGCGACGACGGCCAGCCGCTCATGCCCGCCGACACCGAGAGCGTCGTCAGGTCCATCTACCAGATCGCCGGCCGCGACATCAGCTTCTTTGAGCGCAACAGCAACCACGACGAGGACTTCAGCTTCGCACTGCCCGGCGTCGGCCGCTTCCGCGCGAACATCTTCCGTCAAAGAGGCTCTTTCGGCGCGATCATCCGCGTCATCCCCTTCGGCCTGCCCGACCCCGTGCAGCTCCACATCCCCGAGAGCGTCCTTAAGCTCGCCAATGTGAGCAAGGGCATGGTCCTCGTCACCGGCCCCGCGGGCAGCGGCAAGTCGACCACGCTGACCTGCATCATCGACCGCATGAACCACTCGCGCTCCGGCCACATCATCACCATGGAGGACCCGATCGAGCACGTCCACAGCCACGGGACCTGCATCGTCACGCAGCGAGAAGTGCCCACCGACATCGCCACCTACGCCGAGGCGCTGCGCTCCGCCATGCGCGAGAGCCCGAGCGTGATCATGCTCGGCGAGATGCGCGACGCGGAGACCATCGGCGCCGCCGTGACCGCCGCCGAGATGGCCCAGCTCGTGCTCTCGACCCTGCACACCACCAGCGCCGCCGACACCGTCGAGCGCATCGTCGACGCCTTCCCCGCGAGCCAGCAGCGCCAGATCCGCACGCAGCTTTCGCTCGTGCTCCAGGCCTGCGTCGCGCAGCAGCTCGTGCCCACCAAGGACGGCGGCGTCACGCCCGTGTTCGAGATCATGACCATGAACACGGCCATCCGCAACCTCATCCGCGAAGAGAAGACCTACCAGATCGACTCCGTCATCGCCGCGAGCACCAAGGCCGGTATGCAGACGATGGACCAGGCCCTCTACGCCGTCGTCAAGAACGGCTCTGTCGATGCGGACGTTGCCCTCCAGTGCGCCAACTACCCCGAGGCCCTCGAGCGCCGTCTCCACGCGTAGCGCCCGGGGACGGGAGCTGCCCCAATCGTCACCATCACTGGGTGACAGTCATTGGCTGCAGCTTTCTGGGACACCCTGGAACATGGCGCGCCTACGCGACCGACAACAAAGAAGCGGGTGCGAATTATCCGAGAGCTACGGATAATTCGCACCCGCTCTTAATTGCCGCTACAGCAGCTCGTCGAAGTCGTCCAGCTGCGCATCCGCGAGCGCATCGCCGCGATAGCAAACGGTATAGACCCCTGCGGCTCGCGCGGAGGCGACTCCGGACGGCGAATCGTCGAACGCTATCGCCTCCCCCGCCTCTCGCCCAAGAATCTGAAGCGCGCGCAGGTACGGCTCGGGATCAGGCTTCATATGCGAGACCATCTCGCGCCCCACGATCGCATCGACGTACGTAAGAAGCCCGAAGTTGTTGAGCGCCCGCACGAGGCTGATGCAGCGCGTCGTCGATACAACCGCAATCCGGCACCCGCGCTCGCGCAGCGACTCCCAAAGCTCAGGCAGACCGGGGTTCGGCACAAGCTCAGGACTCCCATAGATGTCACGATCGGAATCCCAAACCGAGAGATAGTCCTCCTGCGAAGCCTGAATCCCATGCCTGCGAAGAAGCGCAGGGCCCTCAACCTCGGACGCCTTGCCTATGAAGCCGTTGAGCTCCTCGTCCGTCGCCTCATAGCCGAGCGCGCGAAGCGCATGCCGGTCAAGCTCAACATATAGCGGCTCGGTATCGGCGATGACGCCGTCGAAGTCAAAGAGCGCGCATCGCGCTAGCGCCAACTGTTCCCGGATCGTAGCCTGCCCCATCGCCCCGCCCTTCTTTCCGCTGCATGCCCGAGCCATCGCGACCGTTTATTTACCGCAGCGCTCGAAAGCCGCCTCGATCTTTTCCCGGACATACTTGCTCGCAAAGGCAGTCTCCGCGCGCCAGTCCTCGGAGCCAACGTACCAGAACTCAGCGACGAAACGGCGAACGCCCTGGCGCACGCACTCGTCAAGGGCGGCCCAATCGGTCGTTCCGGTGCCGAAGGGAATCTCGCGATACGCGCCCGCGACGGTTTCCTTGCAGTGGGCAGCCAGGATATGGCCCCGGCCGTGCGCGAGGTCGTCGGTCACGGACTCGCCATAGAGGAAGCTCGCGTTGGTCAGGTTGCCGAGATCCGGGTAAACGCCGAGGTAGGGGCTATCAATTTGGCTTACGTAAGCCATCGACTTACCGACAGTGTCCATAAAAGGCGTCTCCATGGTCTCGAAGCCAAGAAGCGCGCCCTCACGCGCCGCCATCTCGGTGGCGCGAGCAAGGTTCTCGGCGAACCACTTGCGCGTCTCGTCGGTGCCCGGCTCATAGTACACGTCGTAGCCGGCGAGCTGAATCGTGCGGACGCCAAGGTCGCAGGCCAGGTCGATCGCCTTCTTCATGATGTCCATGCTCTTCGCGCGAACCTCAGGATCGGTCGCGCCGAAGGGGTACTTTCGGTGGCCGGAAAGGCACATCGAGCGGATAGGCACCCCTGTTTTCTCCTGCAGCTGGACGAGCTCACGGCGCTCATCGGCGCTCCAGTCCAGGCGGGCGAGCTTGTCGTCGGTCTCGTCCACGGATATCTCGACGTAATCGAAGCCGGACTCGCGCGCGACCTCGAGGCGCTCGAGCCAGTCGAGCTCCTTAGGAACGGCTTTCTCGTACATTCCGAGCAGGTAAGGTTTAGGCATAGTCAGCCTCCAAAAGCGGCGAATAAGGCGCGAAATCGCAGGATTTGACCAAAATTCGATACAAAAAGGGCCGACCGCCCAGTCGATGCGGTCGGCCCTTTACATCAATCTTTGAATGATAAAAAGGGACTGTCCCTTTTCGTCATTGCTTACAGGACAGAGCGGAACGGGACGTTGGGCTCCTCCTCGAAGCAGTCCTCGAAGCCGCGGCGGTACACGAAGTACTTCTTGCCGGCCTCGTAGTCGGTCGGGTAGGTGTAGTGGCCGCCGACCTTCCAGTAGTAGGGCTTGAAGGTGTAGCCCAGGCGCTCCTTGCGCATGTTGTAGAGCACCTCGATCTCGCGCAGGTCGGCCTCGAAGTTGGTCCAGACATCCCAGTGGATGGGGATGACGACCTTGCACTTGAGCGCCTCGGCCATGCGGATGATGTCGGAAGCCTCCATCTTGTCCTGCATGCCCATGGGGTTGCAGCCAAAGGAGCCGAAGGCCACGTCGACGCCGCCGTACTCCTTGGCGATGTCCTTGCCGTGCTTGGCGAAGTAGATCGAGTAGTGGGAGTCGCCGGAGTGGTAGATGTTGCCGCCCGGGGTGCGCAGCAGGTAGTTGACGGCCTTCTCGTCCATGTCCATCGGGCACTTGCCCCAAAGGTCCTCGCGATCGGGGCCGGTGGAGTCGGTGGTGGTAATGCAGGTGCGGTCGAAGGAGTCCATGCAGACGATCTCGATGTCACCGACGCGGATCTTGTCGCCGGGCTTGACGGTGATGCAGCGCTCGGCGGGCACGCCCCACTTGAGCCAGAACTCAACGGACTTCTTGGGGCCGATGAACGGAACGGGGATCTCGTTGCCATTCTCGTCGGTCGTAGTCATTCCGGACTGGATGACGTGGGCCGCGAACTCCTTGGACATGTGGTCCTGGTGATAGTGGGTGGCGAGCACGGCGTCGACGTGCTTGATCGCGAAGGGGTCGAAGACGTAGGGGATGTTGCGCAGGTTGGGCTGCATGGCGCGACACCCGGCCATGTTGGCCATCTGGTGGCCGACCTTCATCTTGCCGTCGCCGTGGGTGCGCTTGCCGTTGCCGGTCCACAGGTCGATGGTGATGGCGGTGTTGCCCGGAGTCTTCATGTAAATGCCGGTGCATCCGAGCCACCACATCTCGACGGTGCCGGGCGCGGGCTTGGCGGCCTCCATGTCCTCGTTGAGCCAGGTGCCCCACTCGGGAAACGTGTTCATGATCCACTTCTCGCGGGTGACCTCGTCGATAGCAGACATTTATCTCCTCCTAGTTCGATTGGAAAGAAGTTCGTTCAGTTAGGTTTCGGGCAGGATGAGAGGGGAGCTCTCCTCTTTGCCTTATTTGCTTACGGTGTAGAGAGCGACCTCGTTGGTCTCGCGGTTCGCGGCAACGATGCGCTGCTCGCCGCCATCGGCGATGATCCAGCAATTGGCCGGGCCGCGGTCGTGATCGATCTGCTCGACGGCGTACTCGCCGTCCGCGAAGTGAACGCGCAACAGGTCGCGGCCGTCCTTGCGGTTACCCACGACGGCGCAGGACTCGCCCGCAAGCTCGCCCGACCAGATCGCGTGCAGGAAGTTGCGGCGCACGGGGTCGGTCCAAACGCACGTATAGACGTCCTCGTTCTCGGTCACATGCCATACAGAGAGCGTGTCTCCGTGGAACTTCGAGATGGTCAGGATTTCCTCTGCGCCATCGCCGTCGAAGTCGCCCACGCAAATGTCGCTCGTGGGGTTGACGATGAGGCACTTGACGTCCCACTCGCCATCCGCAGTCGCGGGCGGTACGTAGCGGAAAACGCCCGCAGCCGTCGAGACGAGCGCATAGCTGCGATCCTGCGCATACCAGAAACCGTGGTTCTGCACCTGGCAACCGGCGAGGCACGTCATCTGCAGCTGATGGTCGTCGTTGTACGCCTCGCCGACCTCATCGAGGCGGCCGACCCACACGGCACCGGGGGTCTGCCAGTCATTTTTGAACTGGCGGCAAGCGCCCTTGATGGTGCAAGCGATGACCCAGGTCGAGCCGTCCTTGCCCACAAGAAGGCCAAAGCGGTGGACGTAAGGCAGGTCGCAGAGCTTCGTGGAGCTCCATGTGCCGTCCTCGGCCCGCGTATACGTGCGGATATGCGCCGTATCCCCGCCGAAGTTGGGCGAGAAGAACTCACAGGTTGCCATGAACTGGTCGTCGCGGCCGGGGACCTGCGTGATGGTCATGACGCCGCCGGGTCCCTCGGTAACGGTCTCCATCGGCTCGCCGTCAAGGGCGAAGCGACGGATGGGGCCTTGCTTCTCCACACCGACGAGGAAGCTCTGGGCATCCGCGCCGTCGAAGGTGCCGATGGCATAGGCCAGGTTCATCTCGGCGATTACCTTCTTGGAATAGTTCATCTTTACAGCCAACCCTTCGGAATCGTATGGCTCTGATGCGCTCGGCCCGCGTCTAGGCCTTGAACTTCTCGGCAGCACCGGTCTCGACGAGGTGCTGCTCCATCTCGGCGTCCGAGAGCACGTTGCGCAGGCCGATGACGATGACGCCCGCCTTCGCCGCGGCGTCGTACATGTTCACGAAGTTGAGGGGGCTGAACACGATGTCGTACTGGTTGGCGACGCTGACGCCCTCGGAAAGCGCGCAGTGATGGATGTCGGCGACACCCATCCCGAGCTTCTTGGTCACGCGCTCGGCGGTCATCTTCATCATCAGGGAGGTGCCTGCGCCGTTCGCACACGCGACGAGGATCTTTGCGTTCATTGTGGTCTCCTGTTCTTCCGGGGATTCCCGGAGGCTTGCCCGGCATTTACCGAGGCCCGTGACTTGGAAAGAAGGGCGGCCGGCGGACCGACCGCCCCTTTAGAGCTGGTGAATCAAGTGCAGGTAGAGCATGGTGAGGCTAAGCGGAGCAGCAACTCTCGAGTCGCATCGGCGCTATTTGATGCCGCTGGCGCGCATCTCCTTGCACTTCTGCCAATCCTCGACCTCGAGGAAGTAGGTCTCCTTGTGCTTGCGGTACTGGATCTGCGGGATCGCGATGAGGGCGGCGGCGCAGATGACGATGCCGATGACGCCGAGGTACTTCATGAGGACGGTCATGATCGGCCAGACAGCGGCCCAGTCCCACATTCCGATGTAGCCGCCGTAGGCAGCCAGGCCAGTGAGGCCGGCGATGAACGCGGAGCCGAAGACCTGGATGAGGCCCGATATGAACGGCAGGATGCAGCAAGCGCGCAGGCCGCCCTTGTCGTTGGCGTAGACGCCGATGACCGCGTTATCGAAGAACAGAGGCACGAAGCCGGCCATGATCACGACGGGGGACTTGAGCATCAGCAGGATGCCGATGGCGAGGAACTGGCCAAGGGCGCCAAAGAGGAAGCCGATGGTCACGGCGTTCGGGGCACCGAAGCCGAAGGTGACGGCGCAGTCGACGCCGGGGACAGAGCCCTTGAGGAGCTTGGACGAGATACCCTGGAAGGAGTTGGTGAGCTCGGTGACGAAGGTGCGGACGCCGAGCTGCAGGATCGAGAGGTACACGGCGAACTCGAAGGAGGTCGTCAGGATGTACATAAAGAAGTCCTGGCTCTCCTTCATGAACTTCTGCTCGACGAGGAAGTCGCGGCCGAGGATCACGAGAATGGTGCCGAAGAAGAGCGTCATGAGGATCGCGGTGGCGACCAGGTTCTCGTTGAAGATCTTCAGGAAGCCCGGGAGCTTGATGTCGTCGACGTTCTTGGACTCCTTCTTGGAGTGCTTGTTCATCCAGTCGGCGGCCTTGGAGGCGAGATAGATGCCGAACATCTGCTGGTGGGCGACGGTCAGGCCGGCACCGTCAGTGAGCTCCTGGGAGGGACGGATGCAGAGGTTGGAGCCGACGGCCCAGTATAGGCCGAGGAGTACGGTCATGATCAGAAGAACGACCCAGTCCTGGTCCTTGAGGGCCGGGAAGGCAAAGAGGATCAGGAAGAACGCGAGGGCGGACTGCTGAACCTGCACGTGGCCGGTGGTGAACAGCGCGCGGCACTTGGTGACCTTACGGGCAGCGACGAGCACGATGTTCAAGATGAAGGCGAACAGGAGCAGGAACATAACGAGCGAGAAGGACTTGCCCGAGATGAACGGCAGCGCAGTGGCGCCGGTGTCCTCCATGGCGGCCTGGACTGCGTTCTGGCCGAAGTACGGGTCGATGACGCAGGCGTTCATGTTGAAGCGCGTCTGAAGGCCGACGAGGACCGGGCGGAAAGCGCTCGTGAGGCCCGAGGAGCCAACCTGAAGGATCTGATAGCCGATGACAGCCTTGATAAAGCCGGCGAGGATGTCGTACCAGGGCTTCTTCATAAGTGCGTAGCCGAGCACGACGATCAGGCCGATGAAGTAGGCGGGCTGGGTGAGGATGTTGTTTACGATCCACGTCCAAATGCCCATTAAGACGTCCATATGCTTCCTCTCTTTTCTTGTCGGGGAGCCCCCTCGGCTGCCCCGCTCATTACCGTTTGAAGTTGGTCGGGAGCAGCGCGCTACTCGTCGCCGACCATGGCGTCAATCTGGAGGAGCTCCTCAGGGGTCGTGGCGACCTTGAGCTTCTCGACAGCCTCCTCGTTGGTGAGCACGGCCATCAGACGCTGCATGTTCTTGAAGTGCTCGTCCTGGTTCGTGGAGCAAAGGGTAAAGAAGATCTGTGCGTCGGTATCGGGCGTCGGGTTCTCCTCATCGAAGTGCACGGGCTCGGAGCAGCGCATGAAGCCGATGCCGGTACCGTTGCAACCCTGGGCGTTCTCGGTGGTGTGGGGCATCGCGACGCCCGGGACCAGCACGATGTAGGGGCCGTTCTTCTCGACGTTCTCGATGATGACGTCGGCGTAGACCGGCTCGACCAGGCCAACCTCCTCGAGCGGGCGGCAGCACTGGCGCAGCGCCTCGCGCCAGTCGAGCGGACCTTCGGTGAAGGCGTAGCGCTTCTTTTCGACGATCTCCTTCAGGAGCATCGTTGCTCCTCCTCTCGTTTAGGCGCGGCAGCCGCGCGAAATCACGTTTCGCATTCTTAAAGAATGTTACGAACGCTTTGTTGGCATTGTTATAACTTAACTGTTCATCTTGAACGTTCATTTTGTGCAGTGCAACCGCGAACGGTAGCGATTCTGCCGCAAACGGTAATTCTTGCAGATATCAATGATTCACACCGTTCATTTTCGCTATCTTGTGATTGAGCGAAAGTACAGAACGTTCACCGATAGCGCGAACTGTTCATTATTCTGTTTACCTATACTTTGATTCAGCCAAATAGCAACAAGCAGGGCAGGTTCCATGGCAGACAAACGAGGCCGCGGGTTCGTTGAGCAGCGGCGCCAGACCATCCTCAACATCCTTCGCGAGAAGGGCCGCGTCAACGTGGCCGACCTCGCTGAGAAACTCGGCATCAGCTCCCTCACTGTGCGCCGCGACCTCGATGAGCTCGAGAGCCGCGGTCAGGTCACCCGAAGGTACGGAGAAGCGCTTTTGGCCGACGGCGCAGGCATCCAAAAAGCCGCCGACCCCTTCGAGGCCGCCAAGGAGCGCATCGGCCGCGCGGCGGCGGAGCTCGTCGAGGACCGCGAGCAACTCTTCGTCAACACGAGCTCCACGGCGCTCGGTGCCATCAAGTATCTCGATGCCCGCGGGGTCACGGTGATCACCAACAGTCTCCGCGGCCAGGAGCTCCCCGTTCCCGAGGGCGGCATGGTCCTGGTCACAGGCGGAGAAGTCCGCCCGCCCCGAGGCGTGCTCTCCGGCGAGTTCGCGCTGTCGAACATCCGCAGCGTCTCCGCGAGCACCTGCTTCGTGGGCTGTGCCGGCATCAGCCTTACCGGCGGCGTCACGTCGACCACGCAGCAGGAGGCAATCGTCAATGCCCTTATGGTCGAGCGCAGTGACCGCATGGTCCTTCTTGCCGACTCGCGCAAGCTTGGCATCAGCGCGGGCTTCGGCTACGCGGGCCTCAGCCACGTGAACCTGCTCATCACCGACTCGGATGCCACCGACGAGGACATCGCCGTCCTCCGCGAGGCCGGCGTCCACGAGATTCGCCGCGTGTAGATACGCGCTGGCGTGCGGACTAAAGGGCGGGGCGAGATCAATACACCGAGCGATAAAGCTCCTCAGAAGCAGCCTTGAGCTCGGCGAGCTTCCGATGTTTAACGTTGTCGGGCACGTACTTCTTGCCATCGACGTCGGCCGAGACCGCTCGAAACGCTGATCTCGCATCCGCATAAACGCCTTGCCCCACCAGTGCGGAAATCAACGCGCCACGAGCAGTCGACTCCGTGTCGTCGGCACAAGATAGCTCGAGACCGTACACGTCAGCCTGCACCTGGTTGATCGCAGGTGTGCCCGTAAGACCGCCGCTAATGCGACCATGCGTGAGCGGGACAAGGTCTTCGAAGCTGTCCAGGTTAATCCTGACCTCGGTGAATATGCCGACAAGCAGCGAATACAGCAAGCTCTCCCGCGTTGCCGAAAGATCAATCCCCGCAAGGACTCCCCTCGCCCGAGGATTCCAATCCGGCGTGCCGCGGCCTTGGAAATGGGGCAACACGATGCTCGGAGCGCAACGCCTGTGCTCGGCCTCAACAGCAAGGGCAATATCGTCGAAGCTCATCTCGGGACAGAATGTCCGACGGTACCAGTCAAAGGCGGAGCAGCACGTGGGCACGCTCGCCTCCAGCGTGTACGCCCCCGCCAGGCTTGAAGCATTGCAGATCACGCGAGGGCTCAGGCCGTCGGGGACTTCATAGACGGTCGTCTCCATGAATGCGCCCGTACCCGTAACGATCGAGACGTCTCCGGGGGCGAAGATTCCTTGGCCGAGGGCCCCGCACTGTTGATCGCCGCCGGCGCTTACCACCGGTATGCCGCAGGCAAGCCCGGTCGCCAATGAGAATTCCTCCGTTACGCAACCAACGGCGCTTCCAGGCTCGACCACGCGCGACAGCTTGCCGGCCGGGACGCCAAAGAGGTCGAGCAGCTCCGTCGACCAGTCACGAAGCCGGATATCCATTAGATTCGATCGGCTCGCATAGGTTTGATCAATAGCCCACTCGCCGCACATCTGATGAATAAGCAGCTCGGGAATGGTGGCGTAGCGGGCAGATCTAGCAGCTAGCCCGGGCTCTTCTTTCTCGATCCAAGCCATCTTCGCCCCAGAGAACACCGTGTTCACGCGAGTGCCCGACAGCTTAAAAACAAAGTCGTTGTGCTTCTCAAGCTCAGACACAAGGCTCGCGTTGCGCGTATCTTGCCACATGATGAAGTCCGCAAGAGGGTTGCCCGCGGCATCAATAGGCGCAATAGACGAGCGTTGCGATGTTATTGAAACCAGCTCAATAGGCTCAGAGTTCTCATCTGCCCAGGCCGCGATCGTCTTGACAGTCTCGGTGAGCGTGTCGAGAAACTGCTCGGGCGCCTGCTCGACGCGGCCGTCGGAACGATATACGGGGCTGTAGCCGATTTGGCGTGAGCAGAGTTTCTGACCGCAGGCCCCGAACAATACTCCGCGCAAGCTCGACGTCCCTACATCAATGACCAGTACGTTCATGCTTCATCCTTCATAAGAAAGAAGGGCCATCGCGTAGAATCGTCGGTTGCTGAGGTCGACGAGAAAAAGGAG
>QAKZ01000059.1 GCA_003150175.1 Coriobacteriia bacterium | reverse complement strand
AGGCCGGCGGCAACGCCGGAGACGGTGCAGAGGATGAGGTAGATGAAGCGCTCCTTCTCCTCGGGGGTGAGCTTGTCGCCCTTGGTGCGCAGGGTGCGCAGGACGAGCGCCTGCGTGACGGAGAGCACATTCACGAACGGCAGGCGCATGCGGACGACGGGGCCGAGCACGCGACGGTGCTGCAGCGGCCACTCGTCGCCGACGATGGCGAGGACCCACTTGCGGGTGAGCTCCATCTCGTCGAGGACCTTGCGATTGAGGTCCTCGCGGTCGCCGAGGGCGAGGTACATCTTGCCGATGCGCTCATCGGTCTTGGAGAGCGACATCTCGATGTTGTCGATGAAGGTGGCGAAGACGGGCCACTCCTTGTACGCCGCCTGCAGGGTCTCGAGGTCGCCGAACTTCTCGCACGCGGTGCCGAGGCCGTACCACGCGGCCAGGTTGATGCGCGCCTGGGACCACGAGAAGATCCAAGGGATGGTGCGCAGGTCATCAAGGGACTTGGCGCCCAGGCCGCGCTTGGCGGGACGGCTGCCGATGGGCATGAGGCCGACCTCGGTCAGCGGCGTGACGGTGCTGAACCAAGCCGCGAAGTCCTCGGTGTTCAGCAGGTCGAGGTAGCGCTCGTGCGACGCCTCGTCGAGGAAGTTGGCCATATCGGCGTACTTCTGGGTGGAGTCGGTGTTCGTCCACTCGACGGACGGCGCGGACTGCAGGAGGGTTGCGCCTGCGACGGACTCGATGTGGCGACGGGCCAAGGTCGGGTCCCCATAACGGGCAAAGATGACCTCGCCCTGCTCGGTGAGCTTGAAGCGGCAGTTGACCGAGCCTTTTGGCTGCGAGAGGACCGCGCGGTTGGCGGGGCCGCCGCCACGGCCAACGGCGCCGCCGCGGCCGTGCATGAGGATGAGGTCGATGCCGTTGGCCTCGGCCCACTCGGCGATGTCGGCCTGCGCCTTGTGGAGCGTGAGGGTCGCCGAGGTCGGGCCGGCGTCCTTGGAGGAGTCGGAGTAGCCGAGCATGACCTCGAGCCGGCCGCCGGTCTGCGCGAGGCGGCGACGGACGTCGGGGAGCTTGATCATCTCGTCGAGGGTCTCGACGGCCCCCTGCAGGTCCTCGAGCTGCTCGAACAGCGGGATGACGTCGAGCACGGGCACGTCGTCCTCATGCGCGAAGGCAAGGCGGGCGAGCTCGTAGACGTCGGCGACGTTCTGCGCCGACTTGGTGAACGAGATAATGTAGCGGCGGGCGGCGTCCACGCCGTTCTTGCGCTGAATCTGACCGATGGCGCGGAAGGTATCGAGGACCTCCTGCGTCATGGGCTGCAGCTGGCCGCGCTCGCCCCAGCGGCCGTGCTCATGGATGTCGGCGAGGGCGCGGGAGTGGACCAGGGAGTGCTGACGGAACTCCATCTCGACCATGTGGAAACCGAAGCTCTGGGCCTGCCAGATGAGCTTCTGGACGGGACCGTAGGCGGTACGGACAGCGCCGGCGGCGGCGAGAGACTCCTGGACGACCTTGAGGTCGGCGATGTAGTCCTCGCAGCTGCTGTACATGATGTCGGCGGTGCGCACGATGGTCGCGCGCAGGCGCTCGGAGATCACGATCATGCAGGCGCGGTGCAGCTCGGATGCGCTGATGCCGATGGCGCGGGTGGTGATGGCCTCGCTCATCTCGCACTGGTGGTTCCAGAGGTTGACGAGCTTGTCGGAGGGGCCGGTCGAGATGCCGTCCATCGTGAGGTTGCGGCCGATGGCAAGGGTCGCGTCGGCCAGCGCGCCCAGCATGTGGGTGCGGAACTTCTCGGCGACCTTGCGGCTCACCTTGGCGGTGACGTTGGGGTTGCCGTCGCGGTCGGAGCCGATCCAGCTGCCGGGGTGGAAGAACGCGGGGCAGACGGGCGGCACGGTGCCGGCCTTGTCGCCGAGCTCCCAGTCGTCGAAGCGGCGGTAGACCTCGGGCACCATCTCGAACAGGGTGCTGTCGAAGATGTCGATGATGGTGTCGGCCTCCTCGACGGGGGTCGGCTTCTTGTGCGCGATGGGGCTCGTGCGGAAGAGCGCGTCGATCTCCTGCAGCAGGCGGCGCTCGTTGTCGAGCAGGGCGATGCCGCCCAGGCCCTCGTGCTGCTCGAGCAGGCCGGCGATGCGGCGGATCTTGCCCTCGACGGCCTTACGACGGGCCTCGGTGGGGTGCGCGGTGAACACGGGGTGGAACTCGAGGCGGTTAAGAAGGGCGTTGGCCTTGCCGCGGCCGCACTCGTCGACAAGCTGGCGGTAGGCGACGGTGAGGTCGTTGATCGGGTCGTCGGGGTTGCCGACGGGCACCTCGCTCTCGCGCTTGCGCAAAGACTTTACGCGGTAGTTCTCCTCGCAGATGTTGGCAAGGTGGAAGAACGTGACGAACGCGCGCATGAGCAGCGTGGTGTTCTTGTCGTCGAGCTCGGTGATGATGGACGCCATGTCCTCGAAGGCCTCGTGCTCCTCCGGGTTCTCGTTGGCATCGTCGTTCATCAAGATGGCGTCAAAGAGCAGGACGTCGAAGATGGCGCGGAGGTCCTGGTCGGCCTCCTCGAGGACTTTGCGGACCAGGCGCAGGAAAAGCGCCATGTTGTTCCGGATCTGATCCGGAACGTCGACGCCCTGGAGCGCCTCGAGCGCCGCGGTCTCCTCGATGGTGAGCTTCTTCTTTGTCAACGCGTCTCCCTCCGTAGGGGCCGCGGCCCTGCCGCGGCATGGTTTGACGCTTAATACCATAGCGCGTCCGCCGCCCGCCGACTAATCAACGCCGCTCGCGAAACTGAACGTTCATGGACGACAGGTAGTTTTTGCTCCTTTGCGCCGTCGCGCCGGAAAGAAAGGCGCGACCCGCTGCCCTCACCGCGGCGCGCTTGGGCACCTGGCAGAGCCACCGCGGCTTTAAGGCTTCCTTATACGGCTGGGCTACAATCTAGTCTCAACCACGCGAAGAAAGCTGACGTCACATGCCCCAGAACCCGCTGAAGAACCTCACCCTCAAGGTCGAGGGCAAGAAGGCCCGCAAGGAACAGAAGAAGCGTCGGGAACTTCCCGGCAGCGCCGCCTCCGAGCCCGCCGCCGAGAAGCCCGCCAAGCAGCCAGGCTTGCTGCGCAGGTCGGTCGACGCCTGGTGGAACCGCCTCATCGCCGCGGTGTTCGGCGGCCAGGAGTCCGCGCGCTCCGAGCAGTACCTCGCCCACCAGACCACCCGTGACTACATACTGAACACCTGCGGCCAGGCAGCCTGGGGCGCGCTCTTCCCGCTGCTCACCATGGTCTGCACCTGGTTCGTGGGCGCCGAGCAGGCGGGCCTCTTTTCCATGGCGTTCACCATCGGCACGCTGCTGCTCTTCCTCGCGAACTTCGGCACGCGCACCTACCAGGTCTCCGACATCGACGAGATGCAGTCCTTCGCCGACTACCAGGTTCACCGCGTCATCACCTGCACGGCCATGCTGCTCGTGGGCTGGGGCTACTGCCGGCTGCGCGGCTACGCTGACCCGATGATGGCCATCTGCATGGGTGTGCTCGCCTTCCGCGCCGTCGACGGCCTGGCGGACGTCTACGAGGGGCGCCTGCAGCAGAAGGACAAGCTCTACCTCGCCGGCCTCTCGCAGGCCATGCGCTGCGCCGGCAGCTTCGCCGTGTTCACCGTCGTGCTGCTGCTCACGCACAACCTCGTGTGGGCGAGTTGGGGCATGGCGATCGCCGCGGTGGCGTCGCTCGTGCTCCTCTCCGCTCCGCTGGCGTTCTTCGAGACCGACCGCAGCGCGCGCCCGACGCTGCGCGGCGTCCGGGAGCTCTTTGCCGGGTGCTGGCCGCTCTTTGCCGCGCTGTTCCTGTACAACATCATCGACTCAATGCCCAAGTTCGCGATGGAGGGTGTGCTCTCCTACGACAACCAGCTCTACTACAACGCCATGTACTTCCCGGCGCACACTATCCTGATGATCAGTGCCTTCGTGTACAAGCCGCAGCTCGTGAGGCTCGCGCGCATCTGGGACGACCCCGAGAAGCGCCGCCGGTTCGACCTGCTCGTGCTCGCGATGATCGGGGTGATCGCGCTGACCACCGGCGCCATGGCGCTGTTTATGGGGACCGTGGGCATCCCGCTTCTGGGCATCATGTACGGGCTCGACTTCGAGCAGTTCCGCAGCCTCGTCTACGTCATGGTGGGCACAGGCGGCGTCTGCGCCTGCATCGACTTCCTCTACCAGATCGTCACGGTGCTGCGCGCGCAGGCCGAGGTCACGTTGTACTACGGCGCCGCCTTCGCGTTCAGCGTCCCTGTATCCATGCTGCTCGTCAACTTCGCCGGGCTCTCGGGCGCCGTGGTGGGCTCGCTCGTGTGCATGGCGATCCTCCTGCTGCTCCTGCTGCTGCAATTCTTCACGATCCGCCAGCGCGCGGCGAAGGAGTACTAGGACCGGAGGCGCGAGGGGACGACGCCGAATCGCCATGCGCCATTTGCCGGGAAAAGAGGCCTAAGAAAGAAGGCCGACCGTCCCTGCCCCGAAATCCAAACTGAACCGGGCGCGCCGACTCGAGAGCAGAATCGGCGCGCCAGGTCTTTACAAAGCGGTTCGACTATGCGGCGAGCGCGCCCCCGAGCCGCGTGCCGGCCCAGACGGCCACGAGGCAGACGGCCACGTTCGCCGCGATGTTCGCGACGGCGGCAGGCACGTTGCCCGCCTCGATGAGGCCGAAGGTCTCGTTCGTGAAGGTCGAGAAGGTCGAGAGCCCGCCGCAAAGGCCGACGGTGAGGAGCGACTTCACCTCAGCAGGCATCGGGTTCGCGGCGTTCAGGCCGCTCACGAGGCCGATGATCACTCCGGCGACGACGTTCGCCGCGAAGGTGCCGGCGGGCAGTCCCGGGCACGCCGCCGTGAGCGCGCGCCCGATGCCCCAGCGGCCGAGGCTCCCGACCGCGCCGCCGGCCGCGACCGCAAGCGCCTCTAGCATGCTTGGGTCTCCCCTGCCACCGTTCGCGTGACCTCGGCGAGCCACGCCTCGCGCTGCTCGACCGTGGATTGGTCCATGCCGCCGAAGTTGTGCCAGGCGCGGCGGGCGATGCCGAGCTGCGCGAACGTGCCGTCAAAGAGGGTCGCCTCGATGGCGGCCCTCAGATGCTCCGTCGGCTCCGCTGAGGTAGTGAAAACGTCGACCGACTCGATCGCGCGCCCGAGCGTGCCCTCAAGGCCGTGGCCCGTGGCCTCCCAGGAAAACCCGACGAGCATGACCTTGTCCAGCCAACCCTTGAGCAGGGCGGGGACATCGTTCCACCAGATCGGGGTCACGAGCACGAGGTGCTTGGCGGAAAGCAGCGCTTTCTGATACCTGCGCACGAGCTCGTCGGTCGTCTTTCCCTCGTTGTAGAGCTCAAGGTCACCCGCATGGAGCACCGGGTCGAACCCGTCGGAATATAGGTCACAGACCTCGAAGGTGCGGCCTGCGCGGTCGAGCCCCTCCTCAACCGCGGTGAGCACCGCGGCGTTCAGACTCATGTCGTAGGGGTGGCAATACACGATCAACGTGTCGAATTCAGTGCTTTTGCCCATGGGCAAACCTCCCATAGAAGGAACGGTTGATGCCCTGACCATAGCACTGTGGCGGCCCGGCCACATCCGCGCCGCTTGGGCAGAAGGCGATTTCCGTGAACGCCCCCGCTACGCCCCACGGACCCCGAGCATGAGGTACTCCACGTTGCCCTTCGCGCCATGGATGGGGCTCTCGCAGACGCCGCGCACATCGAGCCCGGATGACGCGAAGGCGGAGCGCACCTGCTCGACGGCGGCGTCGCGCACCGCTTGGTCGCGGACGACGCCGCCCTCGCCCACGTCCTCGCGCGGGGCCTCGAACTGCGGCTTGACCAGGGTGAGGAAGGAGCCCTCAGGCCTCAGAAGCTCGAGGACAGCGGGAAGTATGCTCGTCACGGAGGTGAACGATACGTCGCAGACGGCGAGGTCGAAGCAGCCGCCCCCCACGATGCCCGGCACATCGACGATGTTCGTGCGCTCCAGGAGGCGCACGCGCGAATCCTGACGAAGCCCCCAGTCGAACTGTGCGTACCCGACGTCGACCGACGTCACGTGAATAGCGCCGCGGCGCAGCAGACAATCGGTGAAGCCTCCCGTGGAGCAGCCCACATCCAGGCACTCGAGCCCCGTGGGGTCAACGCCGAAGTAGTCGAGGCCGCGCTCGAGCTTGAGGCCACCTCGGCTGACGAAGGCGCCGTGCCCCTTCACGTGGAGCGGGAGTCCCATAGCCACACGCTCCCCGGCCGAGGTCAGGCGACGGTCAGAAGTCGAGACCTCGCCCGCCATAACGGCGCGCAAGGCCTCGTCCTTATTTGCAAAGAAACCCTGCTCGACGAGCTCCTCGTCGAGCCGCCGCTTCTTCGCCACTATGCGTTCTCCTTCGCTGGAGTGTCCTTTGAGGAGGAGTCGCCCTGCTCATCGGCGCCCTCGCCATCGCCGGCAACTCCATCGGCCGCAACAGCGCCCTTGCCTTTGTCGGCGGCCTGCTCCTCGAGCTGAGCCGCCTCCTCGGGCGAGAAGTCCGTGGCATCGACCATGTCGACAGCCTTCGAGCCGAGCGCGATCGCCTCGTCAAAGAGATCGAGCGAGCGCTCGAGCGAAATATCCTTGTCGCGCACCTGCGAGACGATATCGTCGAGCCGCTCGGTGATCTGCGGGAAGGTCTGGTACTTGGAGGTGTCGACGCGGGCCATTACCAGACGTCCTCGTCGTCTTCCTCGATGGTGCCCGGGCCCTCGACGTACCAGATGCCGCCGGTGAGCTCGTCGCCGAGGTCGGCGCCGAAGGGAAGCGGCTCCTCCTCGTCCTCGGGCTCCTCCCAGACGTCGTTCTTGCCGCCCTCGAGGGCGTACTGCACGTCGGCGGAGGACTCACCTCGCGCGGCGAGCTCCTCGTGGGCCTTGGCGACGACGTCGACGCCGGCCTCGACGTCGTCCGCCACGCGGCCGAGCAGGCCGTTGATGAACTTCGAGGACTCGTCGGTGCCGTAGCACTTGGCCAGGCGGACGACCTCGTCGATGGCGACGGGGATGTCCACCTCGGGAACGTAGATCATCTCGTAGAGCGAGAGGCGCAGCAGGTTGCGGTCGACCGCGGGCATGCGGTTGATCGCCCAGCTCTCCGAACGGGTCGCGATGATGGCGTCGAGGTCGTGGCGGACGCCGTCGCAACCCACGGCAAGCTCGCGCGCGAAGTCGCGCAGCGGGCCGTTGTCGAGGGCGTACTCGCCGTCGAGGACCTCGGGGACCGTGCGCCCGGAGGCCTCGGCCTGGAACATCAGCTGCAGCGCCTGGCTGCGGGCGCGGGTGCGCCCTCCGAATCGAACTGCCACCTTACTCCTTCGGGAAGACGAGGCTGTCGATGCAAACGTCGACTCCGTCGACCTCGACGCCGATCTGCTCGGTCACGGCCGCGGCGATGGCCTCGCGCACATCCGCCGCGAGCTTGGTGAAGGGGTAGCCGTAGAAGACGGCGAGGTGCACGACGACGTGCAGGGCATCGCCCTCGACATACGACTCGACCGCGGCCTCGGGAGAGACGGTGCGGCTCGTGAACACGGAGATCAGGCTCGACGCGATGTCATTGCCGCCCACGGAGGCGACGCCGTCGACGCGCTTGGCCGCAAGGCTCACGATGGTCGATACGACGCTCTTCGAGATGCCGATACCAGAGACGTTAAGCTCGCTCTCTGCCATGGAAACCCTCCTCGTTGGTAAAGCCGCCCCGGCTTGTGCCGGGGCCTGCGGACATTCAGTGAGTTAGACGCGCGAGACGAACTTGCCCTCGCGGGTGTCGATCTTGATGACGTCGCCCTCGTTGAGGTACAGCGGGACCTGGATAGTGGCGCCGGTCTCGATGGTGGCGGGCTTGGTGCCGCCCTGGACGGTGTCGCCCTTGAAGCCGGGGTCGGTCTTGGTGATCTCAGCCTCGATAAACATCGGGGGCTGGACGGTCAGCAGGTCGTCGTCGGCGTACATGAGCAGGCAGGTGTCGTTCTCCTTGAGCCACTTGGCGTTGTCGCCGATGAAGTCCACGGGAACGGGGATCTGGTCGTAGGTCTCCATGTCCATGAAGTAGTAGTGGTCGCCGTCGTTGTAGAGGTACTGCATCTCCTTGGTGGTGAGCATCACGGAGTCGAACTTGGAGCCCGCGTTGCAGGTCTGGTCGCCGATCACGCGGCCGGTGCGCAGGTCCTTAATCTTGTAGCGGACGAAAGCGCCGCCCTTGCCCGGCTTGACGTGCTGGAACTCGACGAGGGTAAAGATCTTGTCCTTGATCTTGAGGCCCATGCCGTTCTTGAACTCGGCGGTGCTGATCTGCTGCATCGAAAAACTCTCTTTCCTTTATTGGCCCAGCGGGCGCGTTGCATACATTTGGTAGATTATATCACCCTGTGGGCTAGCGGCCCAAATGCGACAGACTCCGCACACCGGCCTTCATGACCTGAAAGACATTGGGGCTCTTTTGGAGTTTGTCGTCGGGCACGTGCCCGCGCATCGCGCGCAGCGTCGCCTTGTTGTCGCGGGTGCTGAAGGTGTAGTGGCCGTTTTCCTTGGTGAAGATCGCGAAGCGGGCGATCTTTTTTCCGGGGAGGACCTCGGCGGCGACGTAGTCGACCTCGGACCAGGGGATCTGGATGAAGTCCTCGGTGTTCTTCTCGTTGTAGAACTCGAAGGCGACGTCGCCGAGCATGACGTCGCCGTAGGTGCCGAGCCCCATCATAGAGGTCGCTTTCTCGGTGTACTCGACCTTGGTGTTCAGTGATTTGGCCATGTGCGGGCCTCCTGTCTTAACAAATAGGGCCGCTCCCCTGCGCGGGAAGCGGCCCGTGAAGTCGCTTGAGCGACTACATCCTACATGAAGCCGACGACGCGACCGATAATGCCGATGGCGAAGAGGCCGAGGATGATGGCGATCGGGCTGACGTTCTTCTTCAGGAGCTTGCAGCAACCGAGCGTGAGGCACACGGCGGCGAGGCCGGGGATCAGCTGGTCGAGGTTGCCTTGGAGCGTAGTGGTCTTGACCTGGTCGAGGCCGTTGACGCCGAGGGAGGCGTACTGGGTCAGGGCCTGCTTGATGCCCTCAGAGCCGGCGGGCAGGTTGGCCCAGTCGATGTAGGCGCCGTCCTGCTGCGTGATCTGAGAGACGACCGGGGTGAACGAGATGGACACCCAGCGCTCGACGAGCGCGCCGATGATGAACATGCCGAGGATGGAGGCGCCCTCGGTGATCTTGCCCATCAGGCCGCCGGAGAGGTCCTTGGCGATGGAGGAGCCCACCTTGTAGCC
>QAKZ01000047.1 GCA_003150175.1 Coriobacteriia bacterium | reverse complement strand
TTGTCGTAGTTCAGCGTGACCAGTATCTCGTCCTCCGAGACGACAGCCTGCCAAACGAACGCCTTCAGCAGCGTCGCGTCGTCGAGCGCCGTCCCGCACTGCAGGAAGTCGGCGAAGCGCTCCGGGTCTATCCGCTCGTCCGTGATGGCCTCGAGGTCGTACCTCGCGCGCGCCTGCTGCTTCTCGAGCTCGGCTATGCGCTCGTTCACGCCCGGCGCTATCACGCCCTGCTCGATGGCGTTGAGGATGTTCCTCAGGCCCCTCTCCGCGGCCCTGAGCGAGTCCTCGGCCTGTCTGCGGCGAGCCCGCACCTCGGCCGTGTCCGCGCGCTCCGCTACCATGTTGGCTATCTGCAGCGCCTCGCTGCGGTCGCCGAGCAGCCCGCGCAGCGCCGAGGCTATGGAGCCCTCGAGCTCCTCGCGCCTGATGTTGCGGACGCACGACCCCGGGCAGCTGTAGTACTCGTACTTCACGTTGTTGCGGCCCCTGCCGCTCACGCCCTGCAGGTTCCTGCCGCATTCCGCGCACAGTGCCGTCCCCGCGAGGGCGAAGTCGCCCCAGCTCTCGCTCGAGCGCTGCTTGTGGCACTTGATTCCCTGGACCTCCATGAACGTCACCTCGTCCACTATCGCCGGCATCCCGCCCTCGCGGACGATGCCTCCCCACTCATACCTGCCCGTGTACCTGCGGTCGCGCAGCATCTGCTGCACCATCGCTTGGCCGCACGGGTTGCCCTTGCGCGTCCTGAGGCCGCGCCGCGCGAACTCGCGCGCTATCGCGTTCATGGACATGCGCTCAAGCCTCAGCGCGAAGGCCTCGCGCACCCACGCCGTCTGCGCCTCGTCGACCTCGTACTCGTCGTCCTCGTTCCTGCGGTATCCGAAGATGCGCACGCCGTTGGTCTTGCACTTGAGGGCGTTGCCCTCCATGCCGCGCTTGGTCCTGATGGCGGTCTTCCTCGACTCGCAGGCGGCGAGCCCCTCGAGCAGCTTCTCGTAGATGATGCCCTCCGGGCTGTCCGGTATCTGCTCGAGCGCCGAGACCAGCTTGACCCCGTGCGTGGCGAGCTCGCGCTTGTATATCGGCGCGTCGTACTCGCCGCGGCTGAAGCGGTCCATCATGTAGACGAGGACGATCTCGCTCTCGCCGGCGTTGGCTATCATCCGCTGGAACTCGGGGCGGTCGTCGGTGCGCCCCGACACGGCGCGGTCGCAGTACTCCGCCGCGACCTCGTAGCCCTCGCGCGCGCACCACTCGCGGCAGACGCGCAGCTGGTCCTCGATGGATGCCTCGCGCTGCCTGTTGCACGAGAATCTCGCGTATATCACTGCCCTCTTTGGCATAATAGATATGTCACCCTTCCTTCAAGTTGAGTTTGCATGGGTGCACTGGTTAGATGCCCCGTCGGCAGCGCTGGTACCGCTTTAGCCGACGGGGCTCTTTTATCTTCCGAGATAGACAACGGTCACCCTCCATATGGGAAAGCCGTCGTGACCTTCTCGCTTTTGGCAGCAGGCGAAATAGGGGCGTTCGCCGGCATGCTCGGCGAGGGTCTTGTAGTGCACGCACCTCGCGCTGACATCGGCCGCCATCGCCCCATCCACAAAGACGGCGACATGCGGTTTCGCCGTTGACCCGCGAGGAGTCGGGATCAGCTCCGTGGAGACCTCGACCGGAAATACCCCGCTTTTTCTCATGCCGGTCCACTTGTCATCCTCGATGTAGACGCAGTCTCCGTCCACGCCCACCGGCAGTTCTCGCCCGCACGCCTTCGACAGTTCAAGCCTGGTGCGCTCCGATAAGGCGGCCGACTCGCATTCGGGGGAATGCCTTTCCTCGAAGCTGACGTCGCGTCCAAGGCCCTTGCAGGCATCGAGCCACGCGAATATCTCCTCGGGCTCGTCGATCATCATGACGACGGTTGGGATTCCCTTGGCGTACCATCCCGTCATTCTGCACGACACGGTGATCCTGTATCCGAGCTCCGTAATGTCCTTGAACGTGTTTCCGAGAGCCGACGCTGCCCCAAACACCTTTCCTTTGTACGCGAGCGCGAAGCCATTGTCCGTAGTGTCCCATACGCCACCCGTGAGCTCGCTTCTCAGCCGCATTGGCTTCGTCACGACTTCGGCATCGAACACATCACCTTTACGAATCTTCCTCAACGGCTCGCCGTAATAGACGTATACGGTGCGCTCGCACTCACCGCGAAACGATATGGACTTGCCAACGCCAACCTGCTGGCCAATCTTAGCGGCAGCAGCGTCCCCTATCATATCTTTCGCCGTGCTGAGAGCGGCGTTAGCGGCGGCTCTCGCAATGTCACCGAACAGACCCATAGGTCATTCCTCCTCGTCCCACGAACCAGTCCCAAGCAACTCATCGACAGAGCACCCATAGAATCTGGCGAGCTTCACAAGCTTCGTTCCATTTATCTCGCGCTGCCCGTTTTCAATCATCGAGTACATGGGTACGCCGATGCCGAGTGCGCTGGCAACCTCTGGCTGCTTCTTCTTGTATTTGAGCCTCGTTTCTTTGAGGCGAAACTTCATGCCCACGGTTACCTCCTGTTTCTAAGCGTGAGCATATTGTACAAAAAGATTTACAAATAGTGAAATCATGCTTGCAAACAGCTGGGCACTAATCTATATTCACGTATTGTGAAGTTCACAAATAGTGAAATGGAGGTGCAAATGAATCCCATTGCTAGCGAACGTGTCCGCATTGGTCTCAGTCAAGAGGACCTGGCAGAGAAGATCGGCCTCAAGAGTCGAGCTACTGTCGCCAGTTATGAGAATGGAGGAGAGATCCCCGGCTCGAAACTGGTGGCGATGACTCGCCTGTTTAAGTGTTCGGCTGACTACCTACTCGGTCTTACCGACAACCGGACGGTGTCCTAGATGGACGCCAAGGAGCACGAGGGGAAGCCCAAGACGCCGCGCGAGATAGCGCTCGACACCATGTGCTCGACGCTTCGGGCGGCATACCGGGAATGGGAGAGGAAGGAGGGGAGCAAGAGACAGTGAGGCCATGGTCGACACGTGAGATCCGGTACCTGAGGGAACACGCCGGCGACGGAGCCAGGGAGATAGCCAAGGCGCTGGGCCGCAGCACCGACGCGGTCAAGTGGCAGGCGCGCAGATGCGGAATATCGCTCCGCCAGCGCTGGATGTGCCCGAAGTGCGGGCGCACGACGTTCAAGCCGCTGAACAGGGCGAACGGCTGGTGCGCGGAGTGCACGAAGGAGGGCCACGTGGCAGACCTCAGGAAGCAGGCCAGCGCGATGCGCGAGGAGGCGGCGAGGGCAAAGCGGAACGACAGGGAGCGGCAGAGGTGCTACAGCGCCAAGAGCCGCGCCAAAAAAGTCTCAAAATAGCCACCCTAAAAGCCACACCTGCATCTACCTGCGGAAACATCAGAAGGGAACACAAGATGTACACATACAAAGAAGCGAGCGCCCCCAGCTACCAACTTGTGAGCACTCGCCGAAACAGCCCCAGACACGAGGCTCAGACCATCATAGCACCCAAGGCATACCGACCGACCGTCCGCGAGCAGCTCGACTCCGATGCGTTCAGGGCGGGGGCCATGGTCGGCTTCATCGCCGCCGCGGTCCTGTTCGCGACGATCCTGACCGTCTTCGTCCTCCCGACGATGGACGGCGCGGTCCAGGCGGCAAAGGCGGCATGCGCGGCGGGAGCGGTCAATGCGTAACGACGAGAGGTACCGCCAGAAGCCGATGAGCAACCAGCTCGAGATATTCGGCCTCGGCGCGGACGGCGAGCAGGACTTCCGGGAGGCCCGCAAGTGGATAGACGAGAATCCCGGCTCGTGGAGCTTCATGGTCGAGCAGGCCATGCGCCTCAACCGCAAGGGCTACGTCTCGGTGAACTACCTGGTCAGCATGGTGCGCAACGAGCTGCATGTGGGCTGCAAGAACGGCATCGCCCCGAGCCTCGCCCGAATCATGGAGGCGCGCTACCCGCAGCTGAGGGACGCCTTCAACAAGCACCGCTCCAAGAGCGACGGGTTCCGCGATGAGTAGGAGCAGGAGGTCCGCCAAGGACGCGGGCACGAGGTTCGAGCGCCTGGTCGCCGACTACCTCGCCGGGAAGCTCGGGGCCGACATCGACAGGCAGGTCAAGACCGGCTCGAGGGACACGGGCGACATCCGCGGCGTGTCGGTGGCCGGGCGCGGCATCGCAATCGAGTGCAAGGACTACCAGGGGAGGCACGAGCTGCCCAAGTGGCTGCGCGAGGCGGAGACCGAGCGCAGGAACCGCGGGGCCGACTACGGCGTGGTCGTCTGGAAGCGCCGCGGGACCGCCATCCCGGGCGAGCAGTTCGTGACCATGACATTGGAGACGTTCGCGGCGATGCTCGCGGGCGCCGAGAAGGAGGAATAGCGATGGAGAGCACAAACATACCGGTGGAGATCGAGGCCAAGTTCAAGCAGGCCACCGTGAAGGGCGGCGTCGCCGTCCTGCAGTTCGAGGTCGACACCGAGGACAGCGTGGCGTTCGACGCCATCCGCAAGAGCGGCGAGGAGGTCTGGCTGTCCATCCAGAGCAAGCAGCCCCAGATCCTGTTCGTTAGCCACGACGGGGAGGTGACCGAGTGATGGCCGACTACAAGGGGATGCTCGCCGAGCTGGCCGAGCTCGCCACGGAGGAGCAGGCGATGTTCACCATCTATGGCATAACCAAGTCCGACGAGGCGTTCGACAGGTTCTTGGACGCGCGCGAGAGACTGTCCAAGTGGATTGTCGGGCACGCCGCCGTCATCGACGAGGCGATAACCGAGAGGAAGTACAACCAGATGCTCAACGAGGAGGTCAGGTAATGGCAGGGGAGAGCAAGGCCGAGGAGGTCGTGGCCGAGGTCATCGAGGAGCAGGAGGCGCCCGACCTCGTCGTCACGTACTCGCCGTCCGTCATCAGCGCGAACTTCGACGCGATGGAGGCCAGCATCCGCGCGAAGGTCGCGGACTACGAGGGCGCCAAGTACGACCTGACCAAGGACGAGTCCATCAAGGAGGCCAAGAACGACCGCCACTACCTCAACGGCCTGAAGAACGAGATCGAGGAGCGCCGAAAGGCCGTGAAGCGCGAGTACAACAAGCCGCTCGCCGCCTTCGAGAAGCGCTGCAAGGAGATCACGTCCATCATCGACGGAGCGTCGGACGGCATCAAGGCGCAGCTCGACGGGGCGGAGGAGAGGCGCAGGGCGGGCGCGAGGGCCGCGCTCGAGGCCCACTACAGGGAGTTCGCCGAGCTCCTCGCGCCGGTCGTGCCCTACGAGCGCCTGCACGACGACAAGTGGCTCAACAAATCCTTCGGCGAGGTCAAGGCGAAGAAGGCCCTCGAGGAGAAGGTCTCCGCCGTCGCCCGCGACTGGGACACGCTCAAGGCCCAGCGCGGCTCCATGGCCCATTACGAGGTCGCCGAGCGCGAGCTGTTCCGCACGCTCGACCTCGGCTCGGCGCTCAACGCCGCCCGCGCCGCCGACGAGGAGGACGCCCGCATCGCCGCCATGCGCGAGGCGGTAGAGTCCAAGCCCGCGCCGCGCCCCGCGCCGAGGCGCCGGGCGGAACTCGCCGTCGCGGCGCGCCCCGAGCTGTCCTGCGCGTGGACGGTCGAGATTCCGTCCGCCACGCGCTCGCAGATGGAGCTGCTCGCCGCGGCGCTGCGCGAGCGCGGCATCACCGGCACCATCAAGTGCAAGGGGGTGTGCTAGATGGACGACGAGAAGATGACGCTCTCCCAGGCGATAGCCAAGGTTCAGCGCTCCGTGACCGTCCCCAAGGCGCGCTACAACGCGTTCGCGAAGTTCAGCTACCGCTCGTTCGAGGACATCGTCGCCGCGCTCAAGGAGCCCTGTAAGGAGGCGGGCGTGGCGTTCACGCTCCACGACAACATCTGCAAGGTGGGCGACCGCTACTACGTCGAGGCCACGTGCACCCTGTTCTTCGTGGACGGGCACGGCGAGAAGAAGGAGTTCAAGGCCTACGCCCGCGAGGCGGAGCACAAGAGCGGCTCCGACGACGCGCAGGTGACCGGGATGGCGTCGAGCTACGCGCGCAAGTACGCGCTTTGCGGCCTGTTCGCCATCGACGGGCAGAGCGACCCGGACGCGCTGTCGGACAAGCCCGAGAAGAAGCCGCCCGAGAGCGGCGGCTTCACGGCGAAGTGCAAGGCCTGCGGCACGGCCTACGCCTTCGAGTCGAAAGAGCAGTACGAGGAGTTCAAGAAGCATCCCGGCTGCTGCGCCACCCCGACGTGGCGCGTCCTGTAGGCCATGCAGGACATATACGCGCAGCGCGAGGAGCTGTTCGAGCGCCTCATGGCGGAGCTGGACACGCTCAGGCGGACCGGCCAGCAGTACGCCGAGAACGAGGCGGACTACCGCAAGGCGCTGCGCATCGCCATCCTCGAGGAGCGCTCCAAGGGCACGCCGGTGACTATCATCGGCGACCTGTGCCGGGGGCGCGAGGAGATAGCCGAGAAGAAGCAGCTGCGCGACTGCGCCGAAGCCCTCTACAAGGCATCGAGCGAGGCAATCATGGCGCTGAAGCTGCGAATCAAGACAGTAGACGCCGACATCCAGAGGACATGGACGAGCGGCGGAGAGGAGACATACAGATGAGCATCAACAGAGTGGTCGTGTCGGGCAATTTGACCCGAGACCCCGAGCTGCGCGTCACGCCGGGCGGCACGCAGGTGCTGGGCTTCGGCGTCGCGGTCAACGGCCGCCGCCGCAACCAGCAGACGGGGGAGTGGGAGGACTACCCCAATTTCATCGACTGCACCATGTTCGGCAACCGCGCCGAGGCGCTCTCGCGCATCCTGCGCAAGGGCATGAAGGTCGCCATCGAGGGGAAGCTTCGCTACAGCTCCTGGGAGGACAAGAACGGGGGCGGCAGGCGCTCGAAGGTCGAGATCATCCCCGACGAGGTCGTCCTCATGAGCCAGAACCCCAACGGGCAGCAGGCGCCTCAGCAGTACGCGCCGCAGGGCTACCAGCAGCAGGCGTACCCGCCCCGACAGGCGCCGCAGCCCGCGCCGCAGGCGTACGCCCCGCATCCGGCGCCCCAGCAGCCCGCGCCGCAGTGGAACGCCCAGCAGGCCTACCAGCAGGCCCCGCAGGCGGTACCGCAACCGGCACCGCAGCAGGCAGCGCCGCAGCCGGCACCCGCCCAGCAGCAGCTGGACGTGTACGACGAGGACATCCCGTTCTGATGGGGCGCTTGCCCGACACCATCCGTGACCACTGGGAGGCGGCCCTTTTCGCCGCCTCCTTCTCCTCGGGTTTCCTGTTCTTCTCTTCGCTTCTTTGGGGGTGGTTCTGATGGCAAGCAAGTTCACGTGGTTCCCGAAGCTCACCGCCGCCCTCGAGCGCGTGCCGGAGGGGCCGCGCGGGGAGCTGTGCTGGGCCATCATCCAGTACGGCACCAACGGCATCGAGCCGGAGTTCGCCGACTGGGCGCTCAGTGCCGTGTTCGAGAGCCTCCGCGAGGACATCGACAACAGCCTCGCCGCCCGCAACAAGAACAAGGGCGGCAGGCCGCCGAAGTCCAGTAAGGCCGAAACGGGGGTTTCGGAGGATGCGGAAACCTCGGAAACGGGGGTTTCGGAAAACGGAAACGGGGGTTTCGAGGTTTCGGAAACTACCGAAACGGGGGTTTCGGAACCTGAAAACCCCTCCTTATATACCAATCCATACCAGTCCATACCAAGCCAGGCCATTCCAGTGCAGGGCAGTGCGGACGCGTGCGCCGCGCCCGAGGGCTTCGAGCCGCCGACCGCCGAGGAGGTCGCCGCGTACTTCGGGGTCAACTGCCTCAACGGCGACCCGCAGGCGTTCTTCGACTTCTACGCGTCTCAGGGCTGGCGCAAGTCGAACGGCATGCCTATCTCGGACTGGCAGCCGCAGGCCCGGCAGTGGCACCGCCGCCAGCGCGAGCTCGACGCCGAGGCCCGCAGCCGCGGCAAGCCCACCGCCTCGGAGGTCGAGGCCGCGACGTTCAGGCCGACCAGGACGCCCGAGGAGGCACTGGCCGAGCAGGAGCGAAGGTGGGCGTCCGAGCACCCGGGCATCGACCCGGCCAAGGTCGAGGCCCCGCGGGGCACGACCGCGGGCAGGGCGGAGTTCGGGCTGTACCAGGACGCGCGGAGGCTGCTGGCCGCCCGCGCCGCGTGCGAGAGGAGGCTCTCATGATCCTCGACGCGGGCCTGCTGAGGGGATGGCCGAAGGAGCGCGCCGAGCTGTACGGCAAGCCCCACCTCGGGGCGAGGTACACGCACGACACGGCATACGAGCCGACGCAGGCCCGGTGCGCGGTGTGCGGTAGGCGCGCCTCCAACTGCCACCACGTCGCCCGCAGGTCGTGGGGAAAGACGTTCAGGCTCGTCACGCCAAACGGGGTGTGGGAGCTGCGCAGCCCGCTGTTCGCCCTGTGCGGCTCCGGCACGACCGGGTGCCACGGGAAGTTCCACGACGGCGGCCTCAGGGCCGAGTGGGTATGGCGCACCGGGGCGGCCGAGGAGGCATGGTGGTCCGGCACGATGCTCAGGGAGTACCCGCCGCACAGCCCCGACCTCTACATGTTCGGCTACTGGGCCATCACCGACCGTTACGGAAACGAGATCATCCGAGAGGTGAAATGACGATGGAGATCACCAACTGCGAGCAGTACGTGCTCGCCGAGCTTGACTACGAGCAGCGCCGCAACGAGCGCCTCGCGGCCGAGAACAACAAGCTGTTCAAGCAGCTCGACGCTATGACAAAGAGGGCGAACGGCTACAGCCGGATTATCAACCGCCCCAAGACGCCCATCGAGGCGCTGGCCGACAAGGTCATGCGCGAGGAGATGCTGACCCGCTTCACCTACGCCGAGGTCACGGACGTCAAGAGCGCGTTCAGCGGAAGGCTGCTCGACTTCGACGAATGGTGCCACGATGCGATGCGATATGTGGCGCTGGCGGACGGCGTCGGCGAGGAGGAGTTCACCCGGTTCATGCGCCGGGACCTCAAGAAGATCTACGACAAGAAGGTGGCCAAGAGTGCCGAGTAGAGGCCGCCGTGCCCGACAGGAGCGGCAGGGCGGGCCGATGAATGACGAGAAGGCCATCGCCGCGGCCATCCACGCCGGGCTCCAGAGCGACGACGTGACCGACCTGTACTCGGGCGACTGCAGGGGCTGCGGCGAGTGCTGCTCGCGCTTCCTGCCCGTGAGCCCGTTCGACCGGGTGCGCCTCGAGGTGTACGTGCGCCGGAACGGAATCGAGCCCGCCGAGCCCAGGGCGGAGTACGACCTGCTGTGCCCGTACCTAACGGACGGGCGCGAGTGCGCGGTCTACGCCGCGAGGCCCGAGATTTGCCGGGCGTACCGGTGCGACAGGCACAAGAGGGGCGAGCTCGGCATGTTCTTCGGCGCGGAGTGCGCCGAGGTGACCGACATGCGCGAGCTCGCGGAGGCGATGGCCCGCGACGTCTACAGGAAGGAGCAGGGGAATGGCTAGGAACGTCTACGGCGGCTACTGCCGCGAGTGCGCCAGGTGGACGCCTCCCGGGTTCGGGCACTTCGAGCGCTACCGCGGCGGCTGGCGCGTCCACTGCGTCGAGTGCGCGAGCGGGCGGAAGCTGCCGCCCGAGGGAGACCAGGCGGCGCAGGACATGCGGCGCCACGTAAGGAACATGGTGAACGACGGAAGGTACGGGAAGAGGGGATACAGATGACGGGGAACGAGAGGCCGGACATCTATGCGGACGGACTCCGGGAGGAGCGCTGTGAGAACTGTCTGCACTGCTGCGCGACGGTGCTGCGCACCGTCCACGGCGTGGAGCGCACCGAGTACGAGTGCGGGCGGCGCCCGGAGTTCGTGCACCGCACGCAGGGGCTCGCCAGGTGCAACTACTGGGAGTCGCGATGAGCGGATGGGATGAGCTCGGCCGCGAGCAAGACATGGCCGCGGCGAGGGCCGTCGGCTACCTCGAGGGCATGTACGACGTGGCCGTCGTCAGGAAGAGGGTGGCGTAGATGCGAGTTCTTATCGCCTGCGAGGAGTCGCAGCGCGTGGCGCTTGAGTTCCGGAAGATGGGGCACGAGGCTTATAGCTGCGACCTTGAGGAAGCGGGGGGGTCACGACCTCATGCACCTCAACGTCGACGCTCTCCAGATGCTCAAGCTCAGGTGGGACCTGGTGATCGCGCACCCGCCATGCACGTATCTCACCGTCACCGGCAACCGCTGGTTCGACGAGGGGAAGTACGGCGACAGAGCGCGCGAGCGCAAGGCTAACCGTGAGGCCGCCGTCGAGTTCTTCATGGCGTTCGCCAAGTGCGATGCGCCGCACGTCGCAATCGAGAACCCCGTCGGCTGTATGAGCACAAGATGGCGCAAACCGGACCAAATCGTGCAGCCGTACATGTTCGGCGACCCGTTCGAAAAGAAGACGTGCCTGTGGCTGAAGGGGCTCGAGCCGCTCAAGCCGACTGATGAGGTCGAGCCTGAGCCGCGCAAGGTCTTCAAGTCAGGCAACTCCATGCCGGCATGGTACGCGGACGCCTGGCATCTGCCGCCACACGAACGCGCCAAGGTTCGCAGCCGCACGTTCCCGGGCATCGCAAAGGCGATGGCCAACCAGTGGTGCGAGCAGATCGGGATGGAGGGCGTATAGCGCCAGATAAGGAGGAATGATGATTCAACTGCCAAAGGATGCCGACGGTCGAGAGATTCCGCTAGATACCAAGGTGCTGTACGGCAGCGGCGGCACGGCCCGAAACATCGTGTACTGGGTGTACACGGTCGATTCCGACCTCGAGAAAGAGTGGGGGAACTGCTGGCGCGCGGTCACGGACGCGGGCAGGAAACTCGACGCCGAGCTCATGTACCTCACCGAACCCGACAGCTGGGAGAAGCTGGAAGAGGACTTGGACAAATGCGTCGCAGAAGGCACCGCTTGCACGTACTTCAGCAAGGATGGAACCTGTCAAAGTTGTTCTCTCAGCAATATAACAACTGGTTGCTCTCCGAAAGTGATTGAGGACATCGTATCCCGCATCCGCAAGCTGAGGGGTGAGGCCTGATGGCGACGCACAGGCTCAAGATTCAAGAGCAATACGCCGACGCCGTCCTGAACGGCACCAAGACGTTCGAGATTCGCAAGAACGACCGGGGTTACAAGGTCGGCGATGAGATCGTATTCGACGTTGTCACGAACGAAGGCTACGCCGTCGGGGAAGCAGCCAGGCATCCGCTCAACGGTGAAGTCTACCGAATCGACTACATCCTCGACGACTTCGAGGGCCTTGCCCAGAAATACGTGGCGCTGGCCATATCCAAGGTGGACGAATGATTACCGATGAAAAGCGCCGCGAGGCGGCGGCGAAGGAGGTATAGCCATGGCATACAGCGACTACGGCGCGTTCGTGTACCTCAACGGCGAGCGCAGAACCGACAAGGAGGACGTAGGCGTATACGACACCGACGAGGGTTCCCTGCCTACTGGACTCCGCGTGTACGCGAACATCATGAAGCACCATGACGAATTCGAGTGGTTCGAGTTCTCGCACCATGGAGTCATGGGCGACGGCAATGTCCGCGTCGGGTGCTACAAGCAGGGTTGGCCGGAGGTCTACGAGTGGGAGGACGGCGAGGACAAGCCGACCATATACACGTTCGATGACCTTTCCCGCAGGTTCGGGTGGGACGGTTACGAGGAGTACGGCGACACGAGGTACGCCGCAGACGAGTACGACGAGGAGTTCGACTTCCTTGGATGGCACTTCCACTTTTGGGGCGACGATACCGGCGGTACTCCGAGGTACGGGGCGACCATGAGCCGCGACGGAGAGACCTGGGAGTGCGACTACGACTGTATGTTTGGAGCTGGTTTCGATGACATTCACTAGCGAAGAGCGACGCGAGATGGCTGAGAACCTGCGACACCTGACCATCGGCCACTCCATCCAGTACAAGGAGCAGTTCTTCGACGAGCTTGCCGAGGTGGTGGTCGGCTTCGAGGACTACCATGACTTCGATGTTGTCCTCGATAAGCTCGCTGATCTCATTGACCCGGAAGGGGGAGACGATGATTAACGACGAGGAGCGCAAGCGAGCGGTGGCTGAGTTGCGCGAAGCATCGACCGGGGCATACCGCCACGTTGATTCACTCGACGTGATTGCA
>QAKZ01000015.1 GCA_003150175.1 Coriobacteriia bacterium | reverse complement strand
TGGAGTAGATCTCGGACTTAGAGGTCGGGATCGTGGTGTTGCGGTCGATCATCTTGGTCATGACGCCGCCCATGGTCTCGACGCCGAGGGAAAGCGGGGTGACGTCGAGCAGCAGGATGCCCGAGACGTCGCCGGTCAGGACGCCGCCCTGGACGGCCGCGCCGTCGGCGACGACCTCGTCCGGGTTCACAGACATGTTGGGCTGCTTGCCGGTCATCTGCTTGACGAGCTCCTGGACGGCGGGCATACGGCTGGAGCCGCCGACGAGGATGACCTCGTTGACCTGGGAGATCTGGAGGTTAGCGTCGTGGAGCGCCTTGGTGACGGGGCCCTTGCAGCGGTCGAGCAGGTCGCGGGTGATGCGCTCGAACTCGGCGCGAGTCAGCGTGTAGTCGAGGTGCTTGGGACCGGAGGCGTCGGCGGTGATGAAGGGCAGGTTGATCTGGGTCTGCTGCGCGGAGGAGAGCTCCTTCTTTGCGTTCTCGGCAGCCTCCTTGAGGCGCTGCAGGGCCATCGGGTCCTTACGCAGGTCGATGCCGTTGTCCTGCTGGAACTTGTCGGCCATCCAGTCGATGACGCGCTGGTCCCAGTCGTCGCCGCCCAGGTGGTTGTCGCCGTTGGTGGCAAGAACCTCGACCACGCCGTCGGCGAGGTCAAGCAGCGAGACGTCGAAGGTGCCGCCGCCGAGGTCGAAGACGAGGACCTTCTGGTCGATGTCCTTCTTGTCGAGGCCATAGGCGAGGGCCGCGGCGGTCGGCTCGTTGACGATGCGCTGGACGTTGAGGCCGGCGATCTTGCCGGCGTCCTTGGTGGCCTGGCGCTGGGCGTCGTTGAAGTAGGCCGGGACGGTGATGACGGCGTCGGTGACGGGCTCGCCGAGGTACTTCTCGGCGTCTGCCTTCATCTTGGAGAGGATCATCGCGGAGACCTGCTCCGGGGTGAAGTCCTCGCCGTCGATCTCGACGACGGCGCGGGAGCCGGTGCCGCTCTTGACCTTGTACGGGACGGTCTTGAGCTCAGAGGTGCACTCGTCGTAGCGACGGCCCATGAAGCGCTTGATGGAGAAGACGGTGTTGGTCGGGTTGGTGACGGCCTGGTTCTTCGCGGCCTTACCGACGATGCGGTCGCCGTCGGCGCGGAAGCCGACGACGGACGGGGTGGTGCGCTCGCCCTCAGCGTTGACGATGATGGTCGGCTGGCCGCCCTCGAGAACGGCCATGGCGGAGTTGGTGGTGCCGAGGTCGATGCCTAGGATCTTGCCCATGATTGCGGTCCTTTCTTTGTTGCGCGCGGCGTCCGTGGACCCGCGCGCCCTTATACGCTCTTTGTACGTTTGAGTTTATCCCCTGTGCGTCTTGATTCTATACATTATCTAAGTCTCTTCACATTAGATTTTTTGACGTGGGGAATATAGGGCGCAAAGAAGGGCTTGGAGCAGGCGATGTGGGCGTAAACGGGCGCCGCCCGTCCAGAGATGTCGGGCGGGCGGCGGTCGAGGCAAGAGGGGCGGAGGGGGCGCAGCATAGAAGTTGGGAGTCGCAGCCGAAGGTTAAGGGGCGGCGTTCAGGACCGGAAGGATTGCGTTGGGAGCTTCGGGGCGCAGCCGAGGGTTAAGGGTGGCGCCGGGAAGCCTAGAGCTCGCGGTGCTCGAAGCGGCCGTCCTCATAGATGCCGTAGCTGTGGGTGCCGTCCTTGGGGATGCCCACCGAGCCGGGGTTGAAGACGGTCACGCCCGGGTGGCCCTCCACCTCCTGCAGGACCTTCTTGTGCGTGTGCCCGTAGACGAACGCGGAGTTCGCGGGCAGCGCCGGCCAGTTATCGACGCTGTTGTGGAGCCCGGGGCCATAGACGTGCCCGTGGGTAAAGAAGAGCGTCTTCCCGTCTGCCGCCGGGTCGATGAGCACGTTGTGGTCGGCCATGCAGGGGAAGCCGAGGACCATCTGATCGACCTCCGCCTCGCAGTTGCCGCGCACGGCGATGATGCGGTCGGCGATGCCGTTGAGCATCTCGATCACGCGCTTGGGGGCGTAATCAGCCGGCAGGTCGTTGCGGGGGCCGTGGTACAGGAGGTCGCCGAGGAGCACCACCCGATCGGGCTTCTCGGCCTCGATGGCGGCCATGAGGCGCTCGCACCAATCGGCGGCGCCATGGATGTCGGACGCGATGATGAGTTTCATTGGCTTTAGCCCCTTCCACGCTGCGTGCAGACATCACCCATGCTACTTCAGGCAGGCGGCGCCCGCGCAGATTTGTCGGTATCCAGCTCCGCAGCGTCGACTCTCGCGCAAAAAACCTGGTGTCCAGCCCTCGGGCTAACCCCTTTGCGCAGAAACCCCGACGTCCAGCCCGGGGAGAGGGGCTGAGCGTCGGGGTTTCTGCGCGAGCAGGGCGGCACCGGGGCTGGGCGTCGGGGTTTCTGCGCGGACAAAGCTGCGCCGGGGCTGAGCGTCGGGGTTTCTGCGCCCGGCCTACGCCTGCTTCTTTGCGAACTTGGCCTTGACGAGGCCGACCACGGTCGGGATGATGCTCACCGCGACGATGCCGATGATGAGGAGCTCGAAGTGCTCCTGCACGAAGGGGATGCCGCCAAAGAAGTAGCCGAGCAGCGTGAACAACGTCGACCAGGTGATGCCGCCGAGGACGTTGAAGATCACGAAGTTGCGCCAGTGCATGCCGCCCATGCCCGCGATGAAGGGCACGAAGGTGCGGATGAAGGGGAAGAAGCGCCCGAGGAAGATGGCGAGGTGGCCCCACTTGTCGAGGAACGCCTCGGACTTGGCCAGGCGCTCGGGGGTCATAGCCTTGACCTTGCCGGACGCGATGATCTTTTTGCCAAAGAAGTGGCCGATCATGAAGTTGCACTGGTCACCGAGGATGGCGGCGCACCACGCGACCGCGAGCAGCGCGAAGATGTTGAAGCCGCCGTTATGGGCAAAGAAGCCCGAGGCGAAGAGCAGCGAGTCGCCGGGGAGGAACGGGAAGAACACCACGCCCGTCTCGATGAAGATGATCAGGAACACGCAGCCGTAGGCCATGAGCGGGCCGGCGGCGATCCAGGCAGCAATTGCGCTGCGGGGGTCGTGGAGCAGCTCTGCGATGAAGTTGATGAAGCCCATGCGGGTGAATCTCCTTTTTGGACGATGGTCAAAAAACCTCTGGTCACAAGTCTGCCCCGCGGCACAGGCCACGGGGCAGCTAAGTTACAAAGAAGCGCGCTCGATGGGAACGGGTGCCCGTCAGAGGCCCCTTATGGCTGCTGCCTCCCGGCCCTGACCAGGTTCGAGGTGTGACGTCACCCGCCCCCATCGAACGCGCTCACAGGAAGGTACTCTACCATGAAGCGGCGCGGCGCCGCTCGCTAGAGCCCCATCGCCTGCAGAACGAACATAACAATGGTAAGAATCACCACGGCGATGATGGTGAACCAGGTGAGGCCGTTCCATGCGCGGCTGTTGCGGAAGCGGCCCATGACGTGGCGGTCGCTCGCGATGAGCACCATGAAGATGAGCAGCACGGGCAGGAGCACACCGTTGATGACCTGCGCGAGCATCATGATGCCGAAGAGGTCGACGTTCGGGATGACCACGACCACGGCCGAGAAGATGATGACGGCGGTGATGATGCCGCGGTAGACGGGCGCCTCGGCCCAGCTGCGGTCGCTGCCGCGCTCCCAGCCGAAGGCCTCGCAGATGGCGCTCGAGGTGATGCCGGGCAGCACGCACGCCGCGAGGAACGACGCACCGACGAGGCCCGCGCCGAAGAGCACGGTCGCGTAGTCGCCCACGAGCGGCTGCAGGGCGAGCGCCGCGTCCTCGGCGCTGCTCACCTGGATGCCCGCCGGGAAGAGCACGGCGCCCGTGGTCAGGATGATGAACCAGCTGATGGCGCTCGCCACGACGGAGCCCGTGACGGTGTCGATGCGCTGGTAGGGCAGGTCCTCGGCGTGCGCGTTCTTCTCGACGACGTTGGACTGCGCGAGGAAGATCATCCATGGGGCGATGGTGGTGCCGATGTTTGCCACGAGGACGCTGAAGTACTGCGGGTCGGTCGAGAAGCGCGGGATGAGGGTCGCGTTGAGGGCGTCTCCCCAGTCGGGGCCGACCATGACGCCGGCCACCACATAGGTGACGAAGACGCAGCTGATGGCCAGCAGGATCTTCTCGATGCGGTGGTAGGAGCCGCTCATGGTGAGCATCCAGATGGCGAGCGCGGCGATGGGCACGCTCACGATGGCGGGCACGCCGAAGAGCCCGAGGCCCGAGGCGATGCCGGCGAACTCGGAGAGCGTGACCGTGGTGTTCGAGATCAGCAGCGCGAGCATGGCGAGGGCCGAGAGGCGTACACCGAACTGCTCGCGGATCAGGGACGCGAAGCCCTTGCCGGTGACGCAGCCCATGCGCGCGGCGGTCTCCTGCGCGACGATGAGCAAAAGGCACATGACGGGGACGGTCCAAAGCTGGCCGTACCCGAAGAACGCGCCTGCGCTCGAGTACGTGGCGACGCCGCCGGCGTCGGCGCCGGCCAGGGCGGCAACCATGCCGGGGCCCATCGCCGCGAGCACGCGCTTGGGGTCGAGCCTGCGGGGCGCGGTAGCCTGCGGGGCGCCGTCGCCCTTGGGAGCGGTCGGATTCGCGCCGGGCTTCTTTGCCGGGGACTTCTTTGTCTGGGGCTTCTGTGCCTCGGAATCGAGCGCCACTAGAGGACCACCGCCTTCACGATGACGATGGCGACGAACACGGCGAGCGCGACGACCATGGAGCACATCGAGAGCGCGAACCCGGAGGCGTCCTGGTTCTTCTCGTCACGTTTGCGCAGGTACACAAGGTAAAGCGGGCTGAGCAGGAAGCTCAACAGAATCGCGGCGGCTGCCGCAAAGAAGCCCGTGGACACCGACGCGAGCGCCGCGGGCGAGCCTGCGCGCACGACGCTGTCGAGCATGAGCGCCGCGAGCACCGCGACGGCGGCGAGCACGACGCCGATACCGAGGCTCTTTACCGTGAAGCCGAGCATCGAGGGCGAATCGTCGTCATCGGGGTCGTTCTGAAGGAAGAAGTTCGTGACGTAGCTGATGGAGTCGTCCGCGACGACGAGCGCGACGGGCATCGCGGCGCACATCAGCAGCACGGTCGAGCTGTCGACGCCCAGCGCGGGAAGGCCGGCCGCCATGGCAGCGGCGCCCACGACCCACAGGAAGAACCACGCGTTGCGGCGAAGCAGCCAGACGAGATCGCCGCCCTGCGCGTTGTCGTCGTCGGAGGGAGCGCCGCCCGCGATCTGCAGGTCCTCTGCGTGCTCCTCTTCCAGGACGTCGAGCGCGTCGTCGACGGTGACGATGCCGAGCATGTGGCCGTCGTCCGCCACGACGGGCATCGCGAGCAGGTTGTACTTGGCGATGTCCTCGGCGACGTCCTCCTGGTCGTCCTCGGGGCTCGCGGTGATGACCTCCTCGGTACAGATGTCGCCGAGGCGGGTGTCGGGCTCGGACACGATGATCTGGTTTAACGTCACGACGCCGCAGAGCTTGTTGTCCTCGTCGGTGAGGTAGACGTAGCGGACGCTCTCGAAGTCCTCGTCGAGGCCGCGCAGCAGGGCGACGGCGTCGGCGACGGTCTTGTCCTCGGGCAAGGCGGCGAACTCGGAGGTCATGATGCGGCCCGCGGTGTCCTCGCGGTAGCCGAGCAGCTGGCGGATGGCGCGCTGCTCCTGGACGCCCATCAGGCGCAGGAGCTTCTCGGCCTTGTCGTAGTCGAGCTCGCTGACGAGCTCGGCGGCGTCGTCGGGGTCCATCTCGGACAGCATGCGGGAAGCGTCGGACTCGTCCATGTTGCCCATGAGCTCGGCGGCCATCGCGTCGTCGTCGAACTCGGCCATGGCTCCGGCGCGCTGCTCGTCATCGAGCTGGGCGAAGACCTGGCCGCGCAGGCGCGGGTCGAGCCGCTCGATGATGTCGGCGATGTCGGCGGGGTGCATGTCGTCGAGGGTCTTGTGCGAGACGCTCAGCTTGACGTTCGAGAGGTCGCGCTCGACGAGGTCCATGTAGGACCAGGCGATGATCTTCTCGGGGATGGGCTTGCCGAAGGTGCGCGAGAGCTTGAGGACCCCGCGCTCGAGCGCCGGGCTCAGCGAGCGCAGGATTCCGCGGGCGCCGACCTCGGCGCCGAGCAGGCGCAGCTGCGTTGAGTTGGTGTCCGAGAGCTTGAGGTCGTTCACGCGGACGACGCGCATGCCGCGGGTATCCACGATCTGTTTGTTCAGGATGTCGCGCGCGATAAGGACCTCGTCCGGCTGCAGGTACGAGAAGCGGATCTCGGTCGCGGGGACCTTGAGGTGGATCTCCTTCTCGTCGTATGTGTCGACGTATTTGCGCCAGGAGATCATGAAGGGGGTGCGGCCGGGGCCCTTGAACGCGAGGCTGGTCACACGGGGGAAGACCTCGCCCGTGGCGATGCCGAGATCGGAAACAGAACCGATCTTCTCGCCGTCCGAGGCGTAGACCGGGTTGCCCATGAGTTGGGACAGATAGATCATTCGTGCTCCTTAATGCGCTTGACGCCGGGGCGGCGTGGCTCGAGCACGCCGCAGGTCATCGACTGGCAGGTCGAGGTTTCATGCGGACCCTTCTACTTGGGGTTTAGGGAATTGACCGTTCGCCATTGTACAACATGCGTTCAGCCGCGAGTTCAGGGCAAAGAACAGGATTGTGTAAAGGTTGCGTCCCGGGTTTGCGCCAAGCATGAATGGGAATGCTGTATTCGTGCAGGGAGCGGCGGCACGACGCAGCTTAATCGCAGACGCGTGCCCTCGCACTGTAAAGCGATAGCGACTCACGCTTGGCAGCTGCCAAAGTAGGGGCCCGCGGGAACTTGTTCCCCCGGGCCCCTGTCCATTTTCGAATGATCTCACCGCCTGCGGCCAGTGCCAAGAAGAGCGGCAGAAGGCGCTAGCGGAAGTGCTTTCCGCGGACGACGTAGTCGCGGCGAGCTCGGTCGAGAAGCGCGTAGTGCTCGGGCTTGTGGGCGTCGCTCGCGATGTAGGTGTAGAGCTTCTCCTCGAACATGCGCTTCGCGGGCTTCTTTTCGCGGCCAAAGCGGCCACCGGCGACGAAGTCGGCTGATGCCTGGAGCTTGCAGCCCATGTTCACCAGATTGCGGGCGATCTGAATGTCCTTCTGGATCGCGCGGTAACGCTCGGGATGGGCGATGATAACCGTGAAGCCCATCCCCTGGAGCGTGTAGATGGTGCGCTCGTACTCCTGGAAGTCGGCCGCCACGCAGCCGGTATCGAGCTCGAGCAGGAACTCCTCGGTCTCGGCGAAGCGCAGGTACGGGGCCCACTCCTCGACGCCGAGCTGCATGAGCTTGCGGTGCGCGACCTCGAAGCCCATGGCGACGTGCACCTCGGGCGCGGCCTTGGCCGCGGCGGCAGAGAACTCCTGGTACGCTGCGACCATCTTCTCGTAGTCGAAGTAGGGGCTGCGCGCGTGCGGCGTGCAGACCATCGACGTCACGCCGACGGCGCGGGCGGCCTCGAGCATGCGAAGGCTCGCGTCGAGGTCTCTCGCGCCGTCGTCGACGCCGGGAAGGATGTGGCAGTGCATATCACGCATTGTCGGGAAGTACCGCCGTTACTCGTCGAAGTCAGTGCGCGGCTGATAACCGGACTGCTTAAGGAAGGCCATCGTGCTGTCCGGGGAAGCGCTGGTGTTGGGCAAGGGCTTCAGGCCCGTCGCCGCGGGCGCAGGAGCGGCAACGGGAGCGGAAGCAGGGGCCTTCGGGTGGGCAACCTGCTGCGAAAGCGGCGCATCGGGAAGCTTGGGCGCGCCCTGCGAGGAACTGGAGCTCTTGCGCACGCGCTTGCCATCCTTGTTGTATTAGCTGTAGTAGTACTCGCTCTTCTCGTCCTCACAGAAGTTGAGCACCGTGCCCAGGACGTTGGCGCCGGCCTTCTTGAGCTGCTCGTAAGCGCCCAGGATCTCGTCGCGCTTGGTGAAGTTGCGGCGCACGACCAGCAGCATGCCGTCGACGTTCTGCGAGATGACGGCGCCGTCGACGAAGGCGAACAGCGGCGGCGTGTCGATAACGACGTAGCCGAACTCCTCGCGCATCTGAGCCACCAGGGACTTGAAGCGGCGGGATGCCAGGATGTCGACGGGGTTCGGGATGTGCGGCTCGCAATCGAGCAGGTACACGCCGGGCGTGGAGGTCTCGACCGCGGCGTCGTTCAGCTCGGTCTGCCCGGAAAGCACCGAGTAGATGCCCGCCTGAGCGTGGGTGCCGATCATGTTCGTGAGGCTGCGGCGCCGAAGGTCGCAGTCAACGAGAAGGACTTCTTGTCCGCCGGCGGCGAGCGCCTGGGCCAGCGCGTACGAGATCGAGGACTTGCCCTCGTTGGGGATGGAGGAGGAGACGCCGATGACGTGCACCGGGTTATCCACAGAGGCGAACCGGATATTTGCGACGAGGGTCTTGACGGCGTTCTGGAGAAAAACGCGGTCGCCAGTGCCCTTGCCTGAAGTTGAGTTGGTTCCAAACATTAGTGATACCCCTTACATCTGGGGGACGCGCCCGATGACGGGGACACCCAGCAGTTCCTCGAGCTCTTCCTGGTTACGGATCCTGGTGTTGAGCATGTCGGACAGGACAACGATCACGACCGCCGCAAAGAGGCCGGCGAGGAAAGCCACGGCGGTGTACAGCAGGCGGTTGGGGCCACTCGGGTCCTTGGGCGCCTCCGCCTGGTCGATGACGTTGATGGACTGGACGTCCATGACCTCCTGGGCGATGGACGAGACCTTCTGGGCCATGGTGTCGGCCACGCGGGCGGCGCCCTCGGGGTCGGTCCCGGTGACCGAAAGGGTGATGACGCGCGAGGTGGTCTCGGACGTGACGCTGACCTTATAGGCCTTGAGGTTCTGGAGGCCCAGGTCCTTGGCGGTCTCGTTGGTCACACGGTCGGAGTTCAGCAGCGTCGCGACGTCGTTCGTGACCATCTGCGAGGCATTGAGGTCGGAGTAGAGCGTCGAGGAGTTGCCCGAGTCGTTGTTCTTTACAAGAACGTACATGCTCGTGGTCGCCGTGTAGGTGTTGCTCATGAACAGCATGCTGAACATGCCCATGGCCAGTGCGCACGCCAAAGGAAGAAGCACCACGAGCTTGAGGTGCTTCTTCAGCAGGTTAATAAGTTCGAGGAGCGTCATGGGGTCTCGGGAATCCTTCCTAGTACAGGCCGGCCATAATGCAGACCGGAAATTGTCACCCCTCCTACGATACTACAAACCTTAGCGATTTCTATTTTTAGGGGCACATGCACAAAAAGCCCCCGAGCCGTCCGCTTGGGACAGTCAGGGGCTTGGCGCGCCAATCCTGGCGCTGAGCGGGTTTTTAGCGCTTATATCGGCGGCGCAGGAGGGTGCCTGAGCCGCCGCGCAGGACCTCGGCGCGAGCCTCGGTCTTTTTTTGCCCTTACGTGCTGCTTACTTACTTGCGGTTCTTGCGGTAGTACTCGATGAGGGCGCGGGTGCTTGCGTCCTGTTTCTCGAGCGCGGCGTCGTCGTGGAAGGCCGGGGTGATCTGCTTGGCGAGCTGCTTGCCGAGCTCGACGCCCCACTGGTCGAAGGAGTCGATGCCCCAGACGGTGCCCTCGACGAAGGTGATGTGCTCGTAGAGCGCGATGAGCTCGCCCAGGGTGTGGGGGTTGAGCTCGGTGCCGAAGATCGAGGTGGTCGGGCGGTTGCCCTTGAAGACGCGGGCCGGGACCATCCACTCGGCCGTGCCCTCGGCGCGGACCTCGTCGGCGGTCTTGCCGAAGGCGAGCGCCTTGGTCTGGGCGAGGAAGTTGCCGAGGAAGAGCTCGTGGACGTCCTGGTCGCCGTCCTTGGTCGGGTTCGCGGTGTTCGCGAAGGCGATGAAGTCGGCGGGGATGGGACGGGTGCCCTGGTGGATCAGCTGGTAGAAGGCGTGCTGGCCGTTGGTGCCCGGCTCGCCCCAGAAGACCTCGCCGGTGTTAGAGACGACGTCGGTGCCGTCCCAGCGCGTGGACTTGCCGTTGGACTCCATGGTCAGCTGCTGGAGGTAGGCCGGGAAGCGGTGCAGGTACTGATTGTAGGGCAGCACGGCGTGGGTGCCGAAGCCAAAGAAGTTGGAGTACCAGACGTTGATCATGCCCATGAGCGCGACGACGTTGTCCTCGAGCGGCGTCTGCTGGAAGTACATGTCGAGGTCATGGAAACCCTGGAGGAACTGCTGGAAGACCTCGGGGCCGTAGACGACGATGAGCGAGAGGCCCACGGCGGAGTCGACGGAGTAGCGGCCGCCGACCCAGCTCCAGAAACCGAAGGCGTTGGACGGGTCGATGCCGAAGTCGGCGACCTTGTCGAGCGCGGTGGAGACGGCGACGAAGTGCTTCTTGATGGCCTCGGCGTTCGCGGCGTCGGAGCCGTCGATGGCGCCCTGGGCCTTGAGGGTGTCGAGCAGCCAAGTCCTGACCTCGCGGGCGTTGGTGAGGGTCTCGAGCGTGGTGAAGGTCTTGGAGACGACGATCACGAGCGTGGTCTCGGGGTCGAGGCCGCGGAGCTTCTCGGCCGCGTCGTTGGGGTCGATGTTCGAGATGTAGCGGCAGTCGATATCGGCGTTGGCGTAGGGGCGAACATCGACCCCAACGACGCGGCCGAGAAGCTCCGCGGCCTCGACCCCGAGACCACGCTCGTGATCGTCGTCTCCAAGACCTTCACCACGCTCGAGACCCTCACCAACGCCCGCGAGGTCAGGACTTGGCTGCTCGACACCCTCAAGGCCCAGGGCGCCATCGACGGCTCCGACGCCGCGAACGCCGAGGCCATCAAGAAGCACTTCGTCGCCGTCTCCACCGCGCTCGACAAGGTCGCCGACTTCGGCATCGACCCGTCCAACGCCTTCGGTTTCTGGAGCTGGGTCGGCGGCCGCTACTCCGTCGACTCCGCCGTGGGCCTCTCGCTCATCGTCGTCTACGGCCCCGAGGTCTTCCAGCAGTTCCTCCAGGGTTTCCATGACCTCGACATGTACTTCCAGCAGACGCCGCTCGAGGACAACGTCGTCGCGCTCATGGGCATGATCAACGTCTGGTACTCCAACTTCTTTGGCTTCGGCACCCACGCCGTGCTGCCCTACAATCAGTACCTGCACCGCTTCCCGGCCTACCTCCAGCAGC
>QAKZ01000089.1 GCA_003150175.1 Coriobacteriia bacterium | reverse complement strand
GCCTCGTCGACGGCGTTGGACAGGATCTCGAAGGCGGCGTGCGCGCAGCCGTCGAGACCGTCCGAGCCGAAGATGACGGCGGGGCGTAGTCGGACGCGCTCCTCGTCCTTGAGCTGTCTGATGCTGTCGTTACCATAGTTCGCGGTGTTCTTTGCCATGGTTGCTTTTCGGTGTTCCCTCTCCTGCGCCTCAATCGTTCAGATAGTCAAGTTAGCATAGCCCTGGCCACGCCAACACGAAATCCAAACGCGCGTGAACAGGGGACGTACCCCTGTTCACGCGTTGCGGATTATCTTTATGTTCTGATTCATGAGGTGCCTGCCAATATGGCAGTAGGCAAACGCCTTAGGCGCGGACATGGCCTGGCTATGCTCTTGCAGCAGGTCGTCCGGGCAGTCATAGATTCCAAGGTCGCGGGTGATGCCTTCGCTTTGGATGTAGGTGTCGTTGCGGTCGAAGTCGACCACTGGGTGCTGGAAGTCCTTGACGGCGACGCCGTAGCCGCAAAACGCGCCGGTGCATTCCGGATGGGCCGCTTGCAGGTTTCCCAGATAGCCTTTATCGAGGATGAACCCCTCAAGTTCGTACCAACGCCCGTCAAGAAGGACCTCGACCCAACTGTGCAGGATTTCTTGCGGTGCGCTGTAATAGACGATGCCGGTCATGGCGCCTTTCTGCAGCTTCTTGTCAATCAAAAAGCCGTGAACCCGGCAGGGGATGCCGCAAGAGCGCAACAGTGCCATGAAGAGCGTTCCCTTGGTGTTGCACTGGCCAAAGCCGTCGGCGAGGACGCGCGACGCGGGAATGCCGTCATCGGCGTTATAGCCAAACAGGATCTCGTCGCGTACGAAGTAGTAGATGGCACGTGCGCGTTCGAACTCGGGAAGCTCGCTCCAGCCGCGCTCGTGAATCAGCGTCTGGATGGGGGCACTGCCGTAGTCGAGTATTGGCGTTTCCCTCAGGTATCGATCCATCTTGCGTGCCCTTCTCTTCCACCCCTGAGCTTGCCTAGGCGTTCATTTCCGAGCAAGTTGATGCAATCCGCGAGCAGGTAGGCGACAAGAAGGTCCTGCTGGCGCTTTCCGGCGGCGTCGACAGCTCCGTCGTCGCGGCACTTCTTATCAAGGCCATCGGCAAGCAGCTCATCTGCGTGCACGTGAACCACGGCCTTATGCGCAAGGGCGAGAGCGAGCAGGTCGTCGACGTCTTTGAGAACCAGATGGACGCGAACCTCGTCTACGTGGACGCCACCGACCGCTTCGTCTGGGCGGCCGAGCTGCTGTCGGGCATGGGCTATACAGAGATCAACCTCAACCTCGGCTGTCCCTCGGGAACGGTCGTCGCAAAGGAGAAGGGCTCCGGCCTCCTGCGTAACCCGACTCGGCTCGAGGCGTTTCTTTCCGACGTGTGTGAGCGCTCGCCGCTGCCGGTTTCGGTAAAGACGCGCGTCGGGATTGCAGAAGAGGCGGAGTACGACGAGATCCTCGAGCTGTTTTGCCGCTGAGGAATCCGCGAGCTCATCGTCCATCCCCGTGTTCAGAAAGACTTCTACAGCGGAAAGCCGCGGCGCGAGCTCTATGGGCGGACGCTCGAGCAGGCGCCGTTTCCCGTGGCGTACAACGGGGACGTCTTTGCGCCGGGGGACTACGAGGCGCTGGTTGCGGAATATCCGCAGACGCGACACGTGTTGCTCGGACGCGGAATCCTGGCCAACCCCGCCCTTGCGCGCCAGATTCGCGGCGGCGCAGGGCTTACGCGCGAGGAGCTCGAGCGCTTCCACGATGAGCTCTATCGTGCCTACACCGATGAGATGGGCGGCAACGCGGTGTTCCGCATGAAGGAGTGGTGGTCGTACGCCAGGTGCTCCTTCGCCGATCCGCAGTCCGTTCACCGTGCCGTGAGAAAGCTCCGTCGTGCCGACGAGTACGAGGCGGCTGTGCGGCAGATCTTTGCCACTGAGCTTCTCGCGGATGAGCCGCGGTATAGCTAGGCCTGGCGGCGCGCACTTCTTTCCAAGGCCTCGGCCTAAAAATAGTTGCATCTTTTACTTACCTTTGGAAAGGTAGGTAAAAGATGAGATTAACTAGCCGCAGCGGCTTTTGCAGGCAAGAAGTGCGCTTGGTCTCCAATTATCGACATATGTCAAAAAAGACTTGCAAACCTGACGCATCGGCGTATCCTTATTTCTGTCATAAGTCAGAAATAAGGAGCAGGAAGCATGGCGGGTCGCCGGCAGAAGATCAGAAACGTCGGAGCGGAGCCTGAATACCTCGGGTTTTCTCCCGACGGCCCGGCGAGCGGGCGCGACATCACGCTAGCGATCGACGAGCTCGAGGCGCTGCGCCTCGTGGACCTCGAGCATCTGAGCCAGGCCGAAGCTGCCGAGCGCATGGGCGTCGCCCGCGCCACGGTGGCGGCCATCTGCGATCGCGCCCGCGCAAAGGTCGCCGACGCGCTGGTCAACGGCCGGTGCCTGGTCGTCTCCGGCGGCAACGTCGCCTATGCCTCCGCTCCGCAAGCCGACGCCGAGCCTTGGCCGGCAAAGAGGGAGAGCGCTATGAGAATCGCGGTCACGTACGACAACGGCAACGTCTTCCAGCACTTCGGTCGCACCGAGCAGTTCAAGATCTACGACGTCGAGGACGGCAAGGTCGTCTCTTCCCAGGTCGTGGGCTCCAACGGCGCGGGCCACGGCGCGCTTGCCGGCGTGCTTGCCGACGGCGGCGTCAACATCCTCATCTGCGGCGGCATCGGCGGCGGCGCCATCAACGCGCTCTCGCAGACCGGCATCGACATCTATGCGGGCGCCCAGGGCGACTGCGACGCCATCGTCGCCGCCTTCCTCGCCGGCGAGTTCGAGCAGGTCGAGAACGCCACCTGCGACTGCCACGGCGAGGGCCACGAGCACGGCCACGAGGGATGCGGCTGCGGCGGCCACGGCCACGGCGAGGGCCACTCCCACGAGGACGGCCACTGCTGCTGCCACTAAACGGCGCGGGCAGAGTATATAAAGAAGCGCGGCCGGCGGGGTCATTTCCTGCCGGCTGCGCTGCGCTGCGGCCTTCGAGGCGCAGGCCGCCGGTCGAGACCAGCCGATAGTCCCGCGCGTCTTGCCGCCCGCCCTTCTTGGCGTCCCACGTGGTTTATACGGGCCTGAACGGGGATAAACTCACAGCATTGAACAAGTTTTGAGCAGGGCGATCGGAGCGGGGGAGAGGTCGGCGCGGGCGCGTCGGCCATACACAATGAGAAGCGCCTTCTTTAAAGACACCGTGCGCTCCGTCACCCATTCGCTGGGGCGCTTCATAGCCATCGCGGTCATCGCCGCCCTGGGCACGGGTTTCTTTGCGGGCCTGCGCATGACGGGGCAGGACATGCTCCTTGCGGGCGACGAGTACTACGACGGCACGAATCTCTGCGACGCGCGAGTGGTCTCGACGGTGGGTCTCGGCCAGTCGCAGATGAACCAGCTGCGCGGTATCGAAGGCGTCGACGGCGTCATGCCCGCCTACGAGGCGGACGCCACCTCGGACGTTGCCGGCGAGCAGTGCACGCTGCGGTTCCACTCGCTCGACGTCGATGCCGCAAAGGCGTGCTCCTACGCCGAGGCGGCCGCTGTCTCCGGCGACGCCGACTACATCAACCGCCCCCTGCTCGTGAGCGGGGCTTGGCCTGATGCCCCAGACGAGTGCCTGCTTTCCGCCGACCAAGTCTGGCCGGGCGAGGTGAAGCTGGGCGATAAGGTTCGGCTGCTCGAGGGTACGCAGGACCTGGACAAGACCTTTGCCGTGCGCGAGTTCACCGTTGTGGGCTTTGTGCACTCCTCGTACTACACCTGCTCGACGAATGCGGGAACGACCTCGCTCGGAAGCGGCAGGCTCACGAGCTTCGTCTACGTCCCAGAAAGCGCGTTTGCGCAGGATTACCCCTATACCGAGGCGTTCATAACCGCAAAGGGCGCCCGCGAGCTGCAGTGGGGGACCGACGCCTACCAGGCTAAGGTCGACGAGGCGGTCGGCCGCATCGACGGCATGTCGGGCGAGCTCGTTGCGGGCCGCATCGACGACCTCCGATCCGAGGCGCAGGAAAAACTCGACGAGAAGCGCGCCGAGTTCGAGCAAAAGAAGGCCGACGCGCAGGCGCAGCTCGACGACGCACAGGCAACCCTCGACGACTCCAAGGCCCAGCTCGATGCCGCCGCACGGAAGCTCGAGTCCTCTCGGGCGACCATCGCGTCGAGTGAGGCGGAGCTTACCGACGGCCAGGCGCAGTACGAATCCGGGGTCTCGGCGCTGGTACAGAAGCGCGCCGAGGCGAGCGCGGCGTTCGACCAGGCGCAGAAGCAGATCGACGACGGCTGGGCGTCCTATGAGGATGCCGTGGGCACGCGCGCGGGCCTTGTGGAGAAGCGCGACGAGGCGAATGAGGGGTTAGGGCAACTCAATGACGGAATCGCGAAGGCCGAGGCAGGCATCGCCCAAGCTCAGGTGAACATCGACTCGCTTACCGCGACGATTGCGCAGCTTCAGGCCGAGCTCGATGCGCTCGACTCGGCGGCGGAGGGCTACGCGGAGCAGAAAGCCGCGCTCGAGGCGCAGAAGGCCACTTGCGAGCAAAAGCTCGCCGAGGCCCAGGCGGCCCTTCCCGCGCTCGAGGCGCAGAAGGCGGACCTCGAGGGAAAGAAGACCACGACAGAGGTCGGCATCCAGCAGCTCGACGACGGCATCGCCCAGATCGACGCGCAGGTCGCCGGCGTGCCCGAGCGGCTTGACGCGGCCGCCTCCGAGCTCGCCGCCCAGAAGGTTGCCGCCGAGCAGGGCTTTGCCGACGCCCAAGCAGAACTCGATGCCGCCGCGACGCGTCTCGATGCCGGCCGCCGACAGCTCGCCGATGGTAAGGCGCAGCTGGCTGCTGGCCAGTCCGAGTACGACGACGGCCTTGCACAGTGGAAGGCCGGCGCCGAGGAGCTCGCCGCCAAGCGCGCCGAGGCGCAAGGCGAGTTTGCCGATGCCGAGAGCCAGCTCACCGACGCGCAGGCGAAGGTGGACGACATAGCTGCCAGGGACGCGGCCGTCTACACCCTCGACCTCACCAAGAACATCGGCGCCGAGAGCTTCCGCTCCGACGCGGGCCGCATCGACAAGATCGCCCAGGTGTTCCCCTTGATCTTCTTCCTCGTGGCGGCGCTCGTCTCGCTCACCACCATGACGCGCATGGTCGACGAGGATCGCGTGCTCATCGGCACGTACAAGGCGCTCGGTTACTCGAAGGCCAAGATCTCGTCGAAGTACCTGCTGTACGCCGCCGTCGCGAGCGGCATCGGGTCGGCCATCGGCATCGTGGTCCTCTCGATCTTCTTGCCATGGTTCATCATGGGCGCGTACGCCATCATCTATCCACTGCCGTGCCGGCCCGTGCCCATCGACGTGGGCATCGCGCTTGCGTCGGCGGGGCTCGGCGTGGGCATAACGGTGGCTGCGACCTGGGCCGCAGTGTCCGCAACCCTGCGTGAGAAGCCCTCCGAGCTCATGCTTCCGCGCGCCCCGAAGGCCGGCAAGCGCATTCTGCTCGAGCGCGTGAAGCCGGTGTGGCGCCGGATGTCCTTCAGCTGGAAGGTCACAGCGCGCAACCTCTTCCGCTACAAGCGCCGCCTGTGCATGACCATCATCGGCATTGCCGGCTGCACGGCGCTGCTGCTCACGGGCTTGGGGCTTCAAAACGCCATCAACGACATCATCGACAAGCAGTTCGGCGAGCTCTACCACTACAACACGACCATCCGTATGGACACCGACGCCACCGATGCGCAGCGCGAGGCCGTGGCAGACCGCGTGGCCGCCGACTCTCAGGGCGACCGCGCCTGGATTTTTGCCGACAACGCCGTAGCGCGCATCGCGGGGGCAACGGATGACGACGGCGACCAGCGCGTCGAGATCGACGTTCCGCAGGACGAGAATGCCTTCGGCCGGCTCGTCACCATGCGCACGAGGCTGGGCCACGAGCCGCTCGCGCTTACCGACGACGGCGCGCTCATCACCGAGAAGCTCGCGACGCGCCTCGGTGTCAAAGCCGGCGACGTCATCGCGGTCTACGACGAGGACACCATCGGCAACGCTACGGGCGAGCCCCGCGAGGTGCGCATCGACGGCGTGATGGAGTACTACATCGGCCAGGTCGTCATCATGTCGCCGGAGGCCTACAAGAAGGTCTTCGGCCAAGAGCCCGCGCCCAACGCCCTGTACGCAGGCGTCTCCGAGGACGCCAAGGTGCGCTCTGCGCTCTCCGCTGACGTCTTGGGCATGGACGGCGCAAAGACGCTCATCTACAACGACGAGACCATCAACAGCTACCGCAACATGCTCAAGAGCGTCGACTCGGTCGTCGTCGTGCTCGTGGTTGCCGCCGCGCTTCTTGCCTTCGTGGTGCTCTACAACCTGACGAACATCAACATCGCCGAGCGCGTGCGCGAGATCGCGACCCTGAAGGTCCTCGGCTTCAAGCCGCACGAGGTCGATGCCTATATCTACCGCGAGACGCTGCTGCTCGCGCTCATCGGCGCGGTCGCGGGCCTGGTGCTCGGTGTCTATATGGAAGGCTTCGTCGTGGTCACGGCCGAGGTCGACCAGGTCATGTTCGGCCGCGAGATCCACCCCCAGAGCTTCTTGCTCGCCTTCGCGCTCACGATGGTCTTTGCCGTGGCGGTGACCGTCGCCATGCGCGGCAAGCTCCGCCGCATCAACATGGTCGAGAGCCTAAAGAGCGTCGACTAGCGATCGGTCCCGTGCCCGCTACAGGCCGAGGGCGCTGGCCCAGGCGGCTTCGCGGAAGCCGGGGAGGGCGAAGTCGTCGCCCACAAGCAGCGGCCGCTTAACCAGCATCCCGTCGGTGCCAAGAAGCGCAAAGCACTCCTCGTCGGTCATGCCGGCGTCGAGCTTCGCCTTGAGGCCGAGCTCGCGGTACCTTATGCCGGATGAGTTGAAGAAGCGGTGGGCCGGCAGGCCGGATCGGGCGCACCAGTCGGCGAGCTCGCCGGCCGTGGGGTTTTCGGCAACGATGTTGCGATCCTCGAACTTGACGTCGTGCTCCTCGAGCCATTTCTTCGCCTTGCGGCAGGTTGAGCACTTGGGGTATTCCACAAACAGCACGGCCATGGCGCCTCCGGTCTTCGGGCTTCTTTCCGCCACATCAGTTTAGCGGGCGTCCGCCCTTATTTCTGACACAGCCATGGGTCATAATGGCGGCCTTACGATTCTGGTGATTGGACCGTCGCATGATTCTGTACTTCAGCGCAGAGGGAAATAGCCGTCACGTTGCCGAGCGCATTGCCGAGCGCGTGGGCGACACCGCCGTGTCTATCGAGAAGTACAAGGGCGAGGCGGCGCCCCGCATCGTCATCGACGAGGACGAGTGCCTGGGGTTCATTACCCCGACGTATTTCTGGGGCCTGCCCGCCCCGGCCCTCGGCTTCCTTGAGCGCGCCGCGTTCTACGTGGCAGACGGCGCCTATGTCTTTACCGCCACGACGTTCGGCACGACCGCCGGCCAGACTACGCGCCTCGCTGCAGACCTGCTGCAAAAGCAGGGCGTTCAGACAACGGCTCAGTTCAGTGTTCAGATGCCGGACACATGGACGCCGATTTTCGACCTCTCCGACAAGCAGAAGGTCGCGAAGATCAACGCCGCCGCGGAGATTCAGATCGACGAGTGCGCCGACATGGTGAGGAACCGCGTCGCCGGCAACCACGTGCGCTGCGAGATTCCGATGATCGCCTCGAAGGTCTACTATCGCCTCGGCGCGCCGGCCGGTCAGGACACGAGCAAGTTCACCGTCGACGTGGACACCTGCGTGGGCTGCGGCCTGTGCGCGAGGCAGTGCCCCGCCGACGCCATCCAGATGCATGGTGGCCTGCCCACCTGGACCAAGGCCCAGTGCGCCGCGTGCCTGCGCTGCCTGCACAGCTGTCCCGCCTTCGCCATCCAGCGCGGCTCCAAGACCCGTGCCCACGGGCAGTATCTGCACCCGTAGCCAGACCGCGGTACCGCCGCGCGTGAGGTTAGGCTACGACGGCGACGGCGGTGCCGTCGGTGTCTTTCTTGCCAAAGGTCTTCGCGGGGTGGATGACCAGGGCGGACAAGACGATTAGAATCGCGGTCACGCAGAGGCTGATGGGGTAGACGAGCATGATCGTCTGGAAGTCGTGGTGTACGGGGAACACGCCGAACACCCACCAGAAGCGGATGCCGCAGATACCGAGCGCTGTTAGAATCGCCGGCGCGAGCGAGATGCCGAAGCCGCGCAGGTAGCCCGAGAAGTTCTCGTAGCACATCGAGAAGATATAGGCGGGGAAGATCGTGCACACGCGGATGTAGCCGATGCTCACCACGTTGGGGTCGCTGTTGAAGACCGCGAGGATCGACTTCCCAAAGAAGACCACGCTCGTCACCGTGGCAATGGCGACCACCAGGTCCTCGGCCAAGCAGACCTTGAGCACCTGCTTGCAGCGGGGGATGTCGCGCGCGCCGAAGGCCTGGCCGACGAAGGTGGTGCAAGCCTGGCTGAAGGAGTTCAGCAGGTTGTAGAACACGTACTCGAGGCTCATGGCGGCGCTCGACGCGGCCATGACCTCGGTGCCGAGCGAGTTGATGCCGGCCTGGATGATGGTGTTGGCGAGGGCGAAGACCGCGGACTGAAGGCCCGCCGGAAGGCCGATCCTGACGATGCGTGCGAGCACGGCGCCGTCGATGCGCAGCTTGCGGGGGTCGAGGCGCATGGGCGAGCTGGTCTTGGTGAGCCTATAGAAGAGCGTCGCCGCGCTGAGGGTGTAGGCGATCGCGGAGGCCGCTGCTAGGCCGGCGACGCCCCAGTGGAGCATGGGGACAAAGACGAGGTCGAGCCCGACGTTTACCACGGTGGAGACCATAAGGGCCTGCAGCGGCATCCTCGTGATACCGACGCTCCTGAAGATGGCCGCCTCGAAGTTGTACAGGAGGATCGACGGCATGCCGAGCAGGTACACGCGCAGGAAGAGCGCCGCGGTCGGCAAGGTCTCGGCAGGGACGGAGAGCGCGGCCAGCAACGGCTCAGCGTAGAGCTCGCCGATGATCACCACGGCGAAGCCGATGAGCGACATGAGGACCGAGGTGTGGACGGCGCGGGTCACGGTTTGCTGGTCGTCCCTGCCGATGGCGTTGGCGATGACCACATTGGTGCCGAGCGAGATGCCGATGAACAGATTGAGTATTAGGCTCATGATCGGCGTATTCGCTCCGACGGCGGCCATGCCGAGGGTGCCTTCCGGGCCGGGGACCTTGCCGATGACGACCGTGGCGATGAGGCTCGAGAGCTGCTCGAGGATGCTGGTGGCGGCCACGGGGAACGCAAAGAGCGGGATGGCTTTCCATAGGTTCCCGGTGAGCATGCCCTTGTCTTCCATGGGGTGAGTCCTTAGGGGTTTGAGCAGGAGTTTTATGCCAAGTACGCGACATCCTACACCCTATTCAGGCGGCTGAACCGAAAGCCATAACCCCTTCAGATACGGTGCCGTGCTTGCAATGTTACCTGCCTATATGTTCTTGTTTGATGCGCGCTGCATGTATTGCTGAATTCGGAGTCTCCATCGGATTTCTTAGGTGAAAAAAGCGCATTTTGTAAGAATATGCGGCTAGAAAAAACAACATTCCGTAGGAATTTGGCTAATATAAATCCAGCATTTTGTCACTCTGGCAAGAAGACGGCGAGGTATTCAATGCTAAGGCGCAAGGTAACAAAAGTACTTGAAGCATGGGCGGGGTCGTCCAGAACCAAGGCGCTTCTTGTCACGGGCGCGCGACAGATTGGCAAAAGCTACTCGATTCGCGAGCTCGGAAAAACGAAGTTCGGTACCTATATCGAGCTCAACCTCTACGAGAACAAGCGGGCGAGAAGTGCGCTTCTTGCCGCGAAGACCGCTTCCGAATTCGTGAGTCGCGTTTCGATTTTATCGGGCACCCCCATAGTTGAGCGCGACACGCTTGTATTCATAGATGAGATTCAGGAAGCTCCGGACCTAATGACCATGGTCAAGTTTCTCGTAGATGACGGAAGATGCGCGTGGGCATTCTCTGGATCAATGCTCGGCACCGAATTTAAGGGCATTCGCTCTTACCCTGTTGGGTCTGTTCATGAGGTCACTATGCGGCCTTTGGACTGGGAAGAGTTCTGCTGGGCCGTGGGAACGTCAGACGACGCTCTGCGAGCAGTCTCCGATTGCTGCGAGCGAGAGGAGGCCGTCCCGACCTATATTCACGACGCACTTCTTTCCAACTTCAGAACCTATCTGGTTGTGGGCGGTATGCCTGAGGCAGTCTTACGTTTAATTGAATCGCGGGGAGACCTTGCAAGCGTTCGCATGGTACAGGCGGACCTAAATAAGCAATACAAACGAGATATTTCGAAATACGCCGGGCCGAGGACTCTGCAGGTCCAGAGCATCTTCGATCAGTTGCCGGTACAGTTGGAGGGGGACTCTCAGCGGTTCGTGATCAATTCAATTGACCCTTCCGCGAGGTTCGAGAAGTATCAGCGTGATTTCGTGTGGTTGCAGAATGCGGGGGTGGCGCTGAAGACAGAGCTTGTCGACGAGCCGAAATCGCCGCTGCGAAAGACGGCGAATGCAGGTAAGTTTAAGCTTTATCAGTCAGATACCGGCATGCTTATGGAGCGTTACCCAAGGGAAATCGCTCAGGCGGCGTATCTTGATGATAAAGATCCGAACCTCGGCGGCATCTACGAGAACGCGGTTGCGCAGGAACTGACTGCGCAAGGTCACGAGCTCTTTTATTACCAGACGAAAAAGCGAGGCGAGGTGGACTTTGTTGTGGACGGTCCCAAGGGAAAAGCCGTTGCTGTCGAGGTCAAGTCTGGCAGGTATTATCATGCCCACGCGGCGCTCGATCGCTTGCTGACGACTCCAGAATACGGGGTTGATCTTGGTATCGTTTTGTCGAGGGGGAACGTTGAGAGGGCGGGCAAGGTGCTCTATTTACCTCTCTATGCGATGTTTGTCTTACCCCTCTACCTTTGCGGAGGGCACGACGATGGGTTCAGAGTCGAGATCGCGAATATCTAAGTGGTGAAAGATGCGGCGCCTCCCCTTTCTTGGAGATCGAGAATCGGGAGGTTTTTCATGCTTGCTCGCGTTCTGGCCGGATGCTAGAGTGTGAAACACCCGAGGGTCCCAAGACCCGACTCCTGGCGCAAAGGGCGTTTGCGCCCTTAGGAGATGCCGGCGGCGTTTGTGCCTGCTGCCGGATTCCATCCAAGTACAACCTCATAGCAAGAGCTCTGGCGCATGCGGCTGCCATTCTTGGCTGCTGTTCCTGCGCGTCAGCTGACGCCGCGCCTGAGGTTGTTGCGTCTTTCCCTCGGAAGGAGCTCAATATGGGCGAGCACACCATCATCTATCAACCTCAAATCATCCGCGAGACGGCCGAGGGCCTTAATCGCCTCGACATCAGAGACGAGATGCTTGGCCGGCGCGAGCTCGAACTCATGACGCCCGTGGACGCCGAGTCGTGCGCCACCGTCTACCGGCGCGAACGCATCGCGCAGAAAGCGAGAAACCCATGATTGAGAATGAGGCGACTCCCCGCGCCGCCTATGCGGGCGAGCTTCTCCTTACCTGCGTCTATGCCGTTCGGGTCTCATCGGGCCTCGGGCCCCTTTCGTGGTACTGACGGGGAATCGTCTATCTTTGTACCCATACCGAGGAATTAGATAGTTAGACAAACGTCTAAATAATGAGTAGAATAGCCGCGCACTGCAAAACACGACCGAAGGAGGGTCTATGCCGGGGGAGGGCTTCAAGGCGCTCGCCGACCCGACGCGGCGGCGCATCCTCGAGCTTTTGCGCGACGGCGACCTCACGGCGGGCGAGCTCGCCGAGCACTTCGACATAAGCAAGCCGTCGCTCAGCCACCACCTCGCCACGCTCAAGTCGGCGGGCCTCGTGAGCGATGAGCGCCGCGGCCAGAACATCGTCTACAGCCTGAACACCACCGTTATGCAGGACCTCATCGGGTGGTTTTTGGGCTTCTCGCAAAATACGGAGGAACACAAATGATCAATGGCAAGAAGGGAGACGGCATCATGCCCGCCGCCGATACGAGCAAGAACTCCGGCATCCCTGCGCGCGTGTGGGCTGCGCTCATCGCCGTGTGCGTGGCCAACGTCGCCGGGCACCTTGCTGTGTTGCCAAGCCTGCCCGCGCAGATCCCCGTCCACTGGGGCGCCGACGGAACGGTCAACGGTTGGGGCCCGAGCTGGACGGTCGCGGCGCTGGGTTTTCTGCCCCTGGTGCTGCTCGCGACGCTCTGGCTGGTTCCGCGCATCGACCCCAAGGGCGCGGCGTATGCCAAGTCCGGCAGGTTCTACCTGGGGTTCGTCATCGCGTTCACGGTGTTCATGTGCGGGATGACCTGGCTTTCCGAGTTGACGGTCTGGGGCGTCGTGCCGCAGACGGGCGCCGTGGGCATCATTGTGACGACGGCTATCGGGGTCCTGTTCATCGGCATGGGCAACTACCTGCCGCGCGTTCGCCAGAACTACACCATGGGCGTCAAGACCCCGTGGGCGCTCGCCGACCCCGAGAACTGGCGGCGTACGCAGCGCTTCGGCGGCAAGTGCTTCGTCGTCATGGGGGTGGGCTTCATCGCCTTCGGCTTTACGGCGTCTGCGCTGCCCGATGGGGCCGCCGCCGCAGGCATCGCGGCGATCGCCCTTATTCCCATGGCGGCGATGTATCTCTACTCGTATCTGATTTGACGCAAGGCGGGCGGGCGCTAGGCCATAAATGCGCATAAATCACGAAAACGAAGTGACCTTCTTTGCATAGGATTGAACGGCTCATCGGGGTATCATGCTTTTTCGAAAGGGGAAATCAGCATGAGACTCGATGAGCTTGAGATCGGCAAGGACGCGATCATCGCGTCGGTTGAATCGGACGACGCGGCGCTGCGCCAGCACATTCTGGATATGGGGCTTACGCCCGGTACCGAGGTCACCATGATGAAGCTCGCCCCCATGGGCGACCCCATGGAGATCCGGCTGCGAGGCTATGAGCTCACGCTGCGGCGCGCGGACGCGAGCCGCATCGAGCTCGCGGGCATCCACAATACCGATGCGGTCCCGCGCGACGCCCCGCGCGCCTCCGAGACCGCGCACCCGGCGCTCGGCGAGGGCTACCACCCGCGCCGCTCGCCCAAGGCCATCCCCGAGGGCAGCCCCATCGCGTTTGCCCTCGCGGGCAACCAGAACTGCGGAAAGACGACCCTCTTCAATCGCCTGACCGGGTCGAACCAGCATGTGGGCAACTTCCCGGGCGTCACCGTCGACCGCAAGGACGGTCAGATCCGCAACCATCCCGAGGCCACCGTCACCGACCTGCCCGGCATCTACTCGCTCAGCCCCTACACGGGCGAGGAGGTCGTGAGCCGCCAGTTCATCCTCGACTCGCGCCCCGACGCGATCATCGACATCATCGACGCGACCAACATCGAGCGCAATCTCTACCTGACCCTGCAGCTCATGGAGCTCGATCGGCCCATGGTCATCGCGCTCAACATGATGGACGAGGTCACGGCCAACGGCGGCACCATCGACGTCAACCTGCTCGAGAGCCTGCTCGGCGTGGCCGTGGTGCCCATCTCGGCGGCGAAGAACGAGGGCATCGACGAGCTCGTCGAGCACGCCATGCACGTCGCACGGTACGGCGAGAAGCCCGGGCGCATCGATTTCTGCCCGGGAGACGCCGACTCCGGCGACCATGGCGCGCTACACCGCTGCATCCACGGCATCGCGCACTTGGTGGAGGACCACGCGGCAGCCGCTCAGGTGCCGCTGCGCTTCGCCGCGACGAAGCTCGTCGAGGGCGACGAGCTCGTCATCAAGGCCCTCGGCCTCGACAAGAACGAGCTCGACGGCATCGAGCACATCATCCGCCAGATGGAGGAGGAGTCCGGCAGCGACCGCATGTCGGCGCTGGCCGATATGCGCTTCAGCTTCATCGAGCAGGTCTGCGCCGCGTGCGTGGTCAAGCCGCACGAGAGCGCGGAGCACAAGCGATCCGTCGCCATCGACCGCGTGCTCACGGGCAAGTGGACGGCCATCCCGATGTTCCTGCTGATCATGGGCCTCGTGTTCTGGCTCACGTTCGGCGTGGTGGGCGCGGCGCTCCAGGGCCTGCTTGAGCAGCTGGTCGCCGTGGTGATCGCAGCCGCGGACGCGGGGCTGGCCGCCTTCGGCACGAACCCGGTCGTGCGCTCGCTCGTGGTCGACGGCGTGCTCACGGGCGTGGGCAGCGTGGTCTCGTTCCTGCCCATCATCGTGGTTTTGTTTCTCTTGCTGTCCATCCTGGAGGACTCGGGCTACATGGCCCGCGTCGCCTTCGTCATGGATAAGTTCCTGCGCCGGTTCGGGCTTTCCGGTCGCAGCTTCGTCCCGATGCTGATCGGCTTCGGCTGCAGCGTGCCGGCCGTGATGTCCACGCGCACGCTGCCGTCCGACCACGACCGCAGGATGACGGTCATGCTCACGCCGTTCATGAGCTGCTCGGCGAAGCTGCCGGTGTACGGGCTTCTGTGCGCTGCCTTCTTCCCGCAGGCGACGGTGCCGGCCATGGTCTCGCTCTACGTGCTCGGCATCCTCGTGGGCATGGTCGTCGCGGTGATCCTCAACCACACGGCGTTCAAGGGTGAGCCCGTGCCCTTCATCATGGAGCTGCCGAACTACCGCATGCCGAGCGCAAAGACGACCCTCCAGCTCGCGTGGGACAAGGCCAAGGGCTTCATCACGAAGGCGTTCACGATCATCTTTGCCGCGTCGGTGGTTATCTGGTTCCTGCAGACCTTCGACGTGCGCTTCAACGTGGTGACCGACCAGTCGCAGAGCATGCTCGCGGGGCTCGGCGGCCTCATCGCGCCGGTGTTCGCGCCACTCGGCTTCGGTGATTGGCGCGCGGCGACCGCGCTCGTGTGCGGCCTCATGGCCAAGGAGAGCGTGATCTCGACGCTGACGGTGCTGCTCGGCTCGACCTCGGTGGCGGCGCTGTCCGGGCTCTTCGCGCCGGCGACGGCGTACGTCTTCCTGCTGTTCACGCTGCTGTACCCGCCGTGCGTGGCCGCCATCGGCACGGTTCGCTCCGAGCTCGGCGGGCGCTACGCCGCCGCGGTCTTTGCGCTGCAGATCGCCGTCGCGTGGGTCGTCGCGTTCCTCGTTCACGCGTTGATCGTTTTGCTGTAGCCGCCGCTCCGCGACGGGCGTCGCCGACGCTGGTAGAATGGACGCACTGCTGTTATCTGCGTCGGAGGCATCCCTGGGCCAACATACACTCGCGTTGCGCGTCGTGCTCGCTGCGGCGCTCGCATTCTCGGCCGCCATCGTGCCTGCGCCGGTCACGGCGACCGCCGCCGAGCAGCAGCAAACGAAGACCATCCGCGTGGGCTACCTTCTTGACAACCAGGGGTTCGAGTCCGGTAGCCCGGACACCTACATGTCCGGGTGGGCTACGAGTATCTCCAAGACCTCAGCTACCACGCGAAGGGCTGGAAGTACGAGTACGTCACGGGCACGTTCTCCGAGCTCATGGCTATGCACGAGGCGGGCCAGATCGACCTCATGTCGAACATCTCGTACACGCCCGAGCGCGCCGAGAAGCTCCTGTACTCCACGAACCCCTCCGGCAAGGAGTGCTACTACATCTACGTGAAGTCCGACCGCGACGACCTCACCGCCGGCGACCCGCAGTCCCTCCAGGGAAAGACGATCGGCGTGAACCCCGGCGTCCAGCAGACCGAGTCGGGAAAGAAGTGGCTCGCCGACGAGGGCATCGACGTCAACTTCAAGGAATACGCGACCGGCAACGACATCTTCAAGGCGCTCACCGACGACGAGGTCGACGCCATCATCATGAACGACACGCTCTCGTCCGGCGACGCCCTGCCCGTCTATTACGTGGGCGAGAGCGACTATTACTTCACCGTGCCGAAGAGCCGCCCGGACATCATGGCCGAGGTCAATTCCGCCATGGCCCAGATCCAGGCGTCCAACCCGCGCTACAACGACGAGGTCAAGACCCGCTATTCCGTAAGCAACGGCGGCAGCTCGTCTTTGACCAAGGCCGAGCGCGCCTGGCTCGACGCGCGCGGAAACACCGTGACCTTCGGCTACCTGGAGAACACCCGCCGTACTCCCAGACCGGCGAGAAGGGCGACCTCGAGGGCGCGCTCGGCAGCGTGGCGGTCCGCCCGAACTCGACGGTCTCGGCGGACCTCCTGAAGGCCCGCTTTCCCGGCGCGGACGTGACCGAGTACGGCGACACCACGTCGTGCTTCGCTGCGCTCGCCGATGGCCGCGCACGCTCCGTGGTCATCCCGGTGACGGCGCTCGACGCGGTCCACGAGCAGAACGACCTCAGCGGGTACAAGACCTCCGAGCTACCGGGCACGGTGAGTCTCGCGGTGTGGATGCGCCAGGACGACCCGATGTTGCTGACCATCGTGAACAAGGGCATCGCTAACGCCAAAGAGAACCTCATCGCGGGCACCTATACCAACGACTCCTACGGCGAGAAGGAATCCTCGCTCGTCAAGTTCGTGCGATTCCACCAGACGGGGCTTATCACTGGCGCCGCGGTGGTGCTCCTGGCCACGGTGTCCGTCCTCGCCTGGGCGCTGCGCCGCGCGCGCAAGGCCCAGGCCGAGGCGCAGGCTGCCAATGCCGCCAAGTCGGCGTTTCTCGCCCGCATGAGCCACGACATCCGCACGCCGCTGAACGGCATCATCGGGCTTTTGGGCATCAACGACGCGCACAAGGACGACGCCGAGCTCGTGGCGCAGAACCGCGCGAAGGCCCATGTGGCGGCGGACCACCTGCTCAGCCTGATCAACGATGTGCTCGACATGAGCAAGATAGAGGACCGCAAGGTCGTGCTGGAGCACAGGTCGTTCGACCTCCCCAAGCTTCTGGGTGAGGTGCTCGTGGTCGACAGGCTGCGCGCCTCCGAACTCGGCGTCGAGGTCGTGGAGGAGGGGCGCGAGAACATTCGGTGCCCGCATGTGCTCGGCAGCCCCGAGCACGTGCGCCGCGTGATGCTCAGCCTCGTGGACAACGCCGTCAAGTACAACCGCCCGGGCAGGGAGGTCCGCTGCTCCGCGCAGACCCTCGCCGTCGAGGGCGAGAAGGTCCGCTACCGCTTCACGGTGAGCGACACGGGCATCGGCATGAGCGTGGAGTTCCTCAAGCACATCTTTGAGCCGTTCACGCAGGCCAACGACGACGCGCGCAGCAGCTACCAGGGCACGGGGCTCGCCACCTCGAGCGTGCCGCTCATCTGCTCGATGAGCGACTTGGCGATCGACATGCCGAGCTCCGCCGCGCGCCGCATATTCTCGGTGCGCTGCCGCAGGGTCGGCGCCGGGCCGGGCTACGGCAGCGGTATGAGGATGTCCAGCCGGAAAGCGCCGCCGTCCGCCGTCGCGGCGAAGCTCCTGCCGTAGCGCTCGGCGATCTGGCGCATCGAGCGCGTCCCGAAGCCGTGGTTCGCCTCGTCTGCCTTGGTCGTCAGCGGCATGCCGTCCGCGCCGAAGCGCCGCTGGCCGTCGTAGAAGTTCTCGACATGGATGCTCGCGCAGCCCATGGCGCGCCGGACGACGAGCGTGACCGCGCGGCGAGCGGGGTCTGCGAGCTCGCCGGCGGCCTCGATGGCGTTGTCGAGCGCGTTGCCGAAGAGCGCATAGAGGTCCGCCGGCGCCATGTGGCCGAGCGCCTCCCCGTCCGCGGTGCACGTGAGCGTGATCCCGCGTGCCTCGCAGACCAGGCGCTTCTCGGTGAGGATGGTGTCGAGTGCGTCGTTGCCCGTCTTTACGCTGGAGTCGTAGATGCGCACCTCGCGCGCGAGGTCGTCGAGCACAGCGCCGTCCACGACCGCCCCGCTCTCGGCGAGTGCGCGGATTTGGTGGCGCAGGTCGTGGCACTTGATGTTGATCGCCTCGATGTTCTCCTGCGACATGCGTAGCTGGCGGTCGTGCTCGGCCAGAAGCCTCTCGGCAACCTCACGGTCGTGCTCGAGCCGCTGGCGGAACAACATCTGGTACTCGACCCAAAGCGTCGCCACGCAGGCGAGCCCGTGCAGAAGACGCAGCAGCACGACGAAGCCGAGCGCGAGCCCCGCGCCGTCCATCGCCTTGATCATCACGTCGAAACCGATGATGACCAGGCTCACCACCGGCATCATGGCGACCATCGAGCGGCTTTCGACTTGCGCCAGGCCCTCGTGGTCGACCCGCTTGGCGAGCAGGTGGTAGGCGCCAAAAAACGTGGCAGCGATGCAAAGCCCGTAAGAAAGCGCGTAGATCCAAGGCTCGCTCGGGTCCACCCCGGCGTTTCGGAGCACGCTCGCCACGAGCTCCATCGACCCCGACGCGAGGTTCTGAACGGTATAGCCCGACGTCGCGCAGAACAACGCCGTCCAGACGGTCGTCTCGCATACGGCGAGCACCCCGACGATGTATATGCCAAGAAGGATCGAGTACAGGGCGAAGGCGATCACGTAGCTCGCGGCGGGGTCTACTGCGTTGCCGACCGCGCCCGCCACGGCCCCGGCGACGCCGAAGAGGATGATGCTCGCGAGCACGAGGGCGCCGCCGCGCCAGAAAAAGCCCGCTCTCTTTGGCAGGCCGTGGGAGAAAAGCCCGATCGCGGCGGCGACGGTCAAACACGAGATAACGAGCGACATGACGCCGACGAGCGGCGAGAAACCGGCTATTTGCGTGCCTATCCAGCCGGTGAGCTCGCCCATCATGCGCCCACGCCCGCAAAGCGCGTGAGTGCCTCCGTCGCCTCCGCTTTGCGCGAGCGCGAGATCGCGAGCTCCGACCCGTCGCTCATCGTGACGGACCCCGAGCGCAGACGCACGACGTGGCCATGTTCACGATGTGGCTCGCCGCGATTCGGCAGAAGCTCTGGGTCCCGAGCTCCTCCTCCGCGGCCTTGAGCGACCCGCGCTGCCGGATCGGCTCGGCCTCGCCCTCGATGTGCCAGTACAGGTCGTGCTTGAGGATCTCGACGTAGACGATGTCGGCCAGGCGGACGATCCGCAGGCCGTCGGCCGCCGCCGGGTCGTCCTCGAGTATGAGCGCGCGGTACATGCCCTGCCTCCATTCATCTAAGTCACTTGAAACGCAATTTAGGTCACCCCCGCCGCCGCTCGCCACCTGCGACCTACGATTCAGCCGACTGTAAGGAAGCGGGCTTCTTGCCTGCGACAGAAAGGAAGAGGAATGGAAGAAGGGAAGAAGAAGGTCAAGGTGCCCCGGCGCCCGAACCGACCGCTGCTCGTGCTGTGGAGCCTCGTGCTCGCGCTGCTGCTCGTGGTGAGTACGGCGCTCGCGGTCGTGCTCGCGCCGCACGCGGACATCCCGAACATTCTGCTGTCCAAGGGTGACGTGACGAGCGAAGCCGCCGTCCAGGCGTCCCAGGCCACGGCGGACATCACCGAGGAGGTCGAGTCCGAGGCCGTTATCCTGCTCAAGAACAAGGACGCCGCGCTGCCGCTGGGCGGCAACGCGAAGGTCAACGTCTTCGGCTCCACCGCAGGCAACAACTTCAGTTACGGCGGCACCGGCTCGGGAGCCGGCGACGAGTCCAAGAACGTCACCTTCTACCAGGGCCTCGAGAACGCCGGCATTCAGGCGAACCCCGAGCTCAAGGATTTCTACGACAAGAACGCCAAGTCGGCGCAGAAGACCTCCACGGGCATGGTGGGCACCGACTGGAACCTCTACGAGCTGCCGCAGTCCGATTACGACCAGTCGCTGATCGACAACGCCAAGTCCTACTCCGACACGGCCGTCGCGGTGCTTACCCGCAAGGGCGGCGAGGGCTATGACCTGCCCATCGACATGGCCGACTACGAGGGCTCCGAGGCCGGGCGCAGCTATCTGCAGCTGACCCCCAACGAGGAGGCGCTCCTCGACATGGCGGAGAAGAACTTCAGCCGCGTCGTCGTAGTGCTCAACAGCCCGAACCCGATGGAGCTCGGCCGCATGAACGACGACGCCGTCGGCGCCGTGCTTTGGGTCGGCACCCCCGGCGCCACCGGCTGCAACGCCATCGCCAAGGTCCTCACCGGTGAGGTCAACCCCTCCGGCAAGACCGTGGACACCTTTGCCTACGACCTCACGAGCGCCCCGAGCTACTACAACGCCGGCGACTTCTTGTACTCCAACACCGAGGCGGGCAACGCAGCTATCTTTGCCGGCACCGGCGACGCCGCCGTTGGCAACCTGCCCAACTACTACGTCAACTACACCGAGGACATCTACGTCGGCTACCGCTACTACGAGACCGCTGCTGCCGACGGCTTCATCGACTACGACTCCACGGTGCAGTACCCGTTCGGCTACGGCCTGAGCTACACCACGTTCGACCAGAAGCTCGACGACGTGACCGACGACGGCACGACCATCACGGCCACCGTGACCGTGACCAACACCGGCTCCGTCGCCGGCAAGCAGGTCGCCGAGATCTACGCCGCCGCCCCCTACACCAAGGGCGGCATCGAGAAGAGCTCCGTGGTCCTGGCCGGCTTCGGCAAGACCAAGCTCCCGGAGCCCGGCGAGTCCCAGACGCTCGAGATCAGCTTCGACCGCGAGGACCTCGCGAGCTACGACTACACGGGCGTCAAGGCCGAGGGCGGCGCCTATGTGCTGGAGGCCGGCGACTACGGTATCCAGCTTCAGACCGACTCCCACAACGTTGTGGCCAAGAAGACCATTCACGTGGATGAGGACGTCATCTACGACGACGCGCACGACGGCAAGCGCGCAAGCGACCTGGTCGAGGCCAAGAACCGCTCCGACGCCGCCGGCTCCGACGCCGACCTCACCTACGTGAGCCGCGCCGACTGGGCGGGCACCATGCCGACCGAGCGCACCCCGGTGAGCACCGAGGCCTCCGACAAGATCCTCGATGCCCTCAACAACAAGGAGCCGCTCGACAACTCCGAGACCGAGGACGTGACCTTCGGCGCCAAGAACGGCCTCAAGCTTTCCGACATGAAGGGCCTCGATTACGATGACCCGCAGTGGGACAGGCTCCTTGACCAGGTGACCCTCGACGAGATGAAGATCCTCGTGGGCAATGCCGGCTGGATGACCACAGGCGTGAAGAGCGTCGATAAGCCCGCCCTCGTGGAGTGCGACGGCCCCAACGGCGTCAACAACATCATCGGCCAGGTCAACGGCACGCAGCTCGTGGGCCAGAGCAACCTTGGCTACACCTGGAACACCGAGCTCGCGGCGCGCGTGGGCGAGCTGTTCGCCCAGGAGGCGAAGGCTCTTAACATCGCCGGTCTCTACGCCCCTGCGGCAAACACGCACCGCACTGCGTTCGGCGGCCGCAACTATGAGTACGTTTCTGAGGACGGTCTCCTTACCGGCAAGATTGTTGCTGCCGAGGCCAAGGCAATCCAGGGTCAGGGCGAAGTGCTTGAGGTAGCAGTAGA
>QAKZ01000084.1 GCA_003150175.1 Coriobacteriia bacterium | reverse complement strand
AACGAGTACCTCACCCGCGTGAACCTGATGAAGGCCAACAAGTTCCCCGAGTACGACACCCCCACCAAGCACGGCAAGAACGTCGTCGTCTTTGGTGGCGGCAACGTGGCTATGGACGCCGTCCGTACCGCCAAGCGTCTGGGCGCCGAGCACGCCATCATCGCCTACCGTCGTACCGAGGACGAGATGCCCTGCCGTCGCGCCGAGCTGCACCATGCTAAGGCCGAGGGCGTCGAGGTTCTGCCGCTCGTCTCCCCGCTCGAGTTTGTCGCTGGCGAGGACGGCTCCGTGTGCGCCGTCAAGGTCCAGAAGATGGAGCTCGGCGAGCCCGACGAGTCCGGTCGTCGTCGCCCGGTGCCCATCGAGGGCGCCATCGAGGAGATTCCCTGCGACGTCGCGATCTCGGCTATCGGCACCAACGCCAACCCCTTCGCAAAGAAGATCGGCGGCAAGATGGAGCTCAACAAGTGGGGCTACATCGTCGCTGACGAGGAGACCGGCCAGACGACCGACCCGCGCATCTGGGCCGGCGGCGACATCGTCACCGGTGCCGCGACCGTCATCCTCGCCATGGGCGCCGGCAAGAAGGCCGCCGCGTCCATCACCGAGGCGCTGACGAAGTAGTCCAGCCTCGCGCGTAGGATACTCTGCCCGCAAAAACGATCCCCCGGCGACGGGTTCCTTCGGGAACCGTCGCCGGGGGATCTTCTAGTATGGGGGATAGCTGTGAGGCCGTGGCAGACCCTACTTCGCGCCCTCCGTGAGCACGCGCTCGACGACGTCTGCCGCTTGCTGCGCCGTCACCTCGAACTCCTCGAGGAAGTTGCCCTTGAGCTCGCGCAGGACGTAGTCGGCGACCTGCATCTTTCCAGGTGGGCGGCCGATGCCGAACTGGACGCGCGCGAAGTTGCGGCTCCCGAGCTTGTCGGCGATTGAGCGCAGGCCATTGTGGGCGTTCAGGCCGCCCCCGAGCTTGACCTTGACCTGGCCGGCGGGCAGGTCGACCTCGTCGTGGACCACGAGGATCTGCTCCGGCTGCACGCGGTGCGCCCGCGCGAGCTTGGACAAGGGCCCGCCCGAGGTATTCATGTAGCTCATCGGCTTTGCGAGGATGACCTCGCGCTTCTCGCCGTCGGCGTCGCGCCACGACAGCGTGGCCGTCTGCGCGCCCGCCTCGCTCTTCCAGTAACGCACGCCGTGGCGCTCGGCGAGGACGTCGACCGTCGCGAAACCGGCGTTGTGGCGCGTGTGCTCATACTCGGCGTCGGGGTTGCCGAGCCCGCAGACAATCATGATGGTGGCTGCTTTTGCCACGATGACTCCCTTCAGAGAAGCGATGGTGCTCGCAGCTCATGTCTACATTACTGGCCCAAGTGGGTAATGAAGTAGAAAACGGGGCCGCCCGCACGACACGGACGGCCCCGCAAAATGACGAAAAGGGACAGTCCCTTTTCGTCATTACAGGTTCAGGTCGCCGCCAAAGATGTTGGAGATCGGCTTGTTGGTGTACACGCTGTAGATGGCCTCGGCGAGCTCGTTGGCGATGGAGATCGTCTTGATCTTGGAGCCCGGCTGGTTAGCGACGGCGCAGGGGATGACGTCGGTGACGACGCACTCCTCGATGGGAGCCTCCTGCAGGCGCTCGATGGCGGGGTCGGTGAAGATGCCGTGGGTGGCGCAGACGTAGATCTTGCCGGCACCCATCTCCTTGAGCTTCTTGACGGAGCCGCAGAGAGTGCCCGCGGTATCGATCATGTCGTCGTTGACGATGCAGGTCTTGTCCTTGATGTCGCCGATGATGCCCATGACCTCGGACTGGTTGTGCTTCGGGCGGCTCTTGTGGGCGATGGCGACCTCGCAGCCGAGGTAGTCGGAGAGCTTCTTGGCGGCCTTGGCGCGGCCCATGTCGGGGCTGACGACGACGGTCTCGGACCAGTCGAGGTCCTTCTTCTTGAAGTAGTCGCCGAGCAGGTACAGGCCGGTGAGGTGCGTGACCGGGATGTTGAAGAAGCCTTGGATCTGGCCCTGGTGCAGGTCAACGGTGATCACCTGGTCGACGCCGGCGGCCTCGAGGAGGTTTGCGACGAGGCGCGCGGTGATCGGCTCGCGCGGAGCGGCCTTGCGGTCCTGGCGGGCGTAGCCGTAGTGGGGGATGACGGCGGTGAACTTGCGGCAAGAGGCGCGCTTGGCCGCATCGGCCACGATCAGGGTCTCCATGATCAGGTCGTTGACGTTGGCGCCGGCCATGGTCTGGATAAAGAAGACGTCGTCGCCGCGGACCGACTCGGTGAAGCGCGCGTAGGTCTCGCCGTTGGCGAACTTCTCGGTGGTCAGGCCCTGGAGCTCGAGGTGCAGGATGTCCGCGATCCTCTTGGACAGCTCAGGGTTACCGGTGCCGGAGTAGAGCTTGATCTCGGTGTTGATGGGTGCGGGATCGCTTAGGTTCTCGTACATCTGTTAGGCTTCCTTCCTCAGTCGTTCGAGCCGCTTGCTGGCATAGCCTTCCTTCATGAACTGCTCGCTGCGCTCAACGGCCAGAGCGTCGGCGGGCACGTCCTTGGTGATGCAGGAGCTGGCGCCGGTGATCGCGCCGGCCCCGATATTCACGGGGGCGACCATCATGGTGTCGGAACCGATGAAGGCACCGTCGCCGATGGTGGTGCGGCTCTTGTGGACGCCGTCGTAGTTGCAGGTAATGGAGCCGCCGCCGATGTTCACGTGGGCGCCCATCTGGCAGTCACCGATGTAGCTGAGGTGGGGGACCTTGGAGCCCTCGCCGACCACGGTGTTCTTGAGCTCGACGTGGGTGCCGATGTGCGCGCCCGAGAGCACGTGCGCGCCGCCGCGCAGGTAGGCGCGCGGGCCGCAGGTGATGTTGTCGTCGAAGGTCACGTTGACGCCGACGGTCTCCTCGAGGGAGTTGTTGTCGCCGACGGTGACGTCGGTCAGGCGTGTGTTCGGCCCGATGACGTTGCCCTCGCCGATGGTGGTCTTGCCCCAGAGCATCGTCATGGGGAGCAGCTCGGTGTCGCGGCCGACGGTCACGTCGGGCCCGACCCACACGGTCTTGGGGTCGAGCATGGTGACGCCGGACGCCATGAGGCGACGGTTGATCTTCTGCTGCGCGAGCTCGGTGAGCTCGGCGAGCTGGACACGGGAGTTGACGCCCAGGCCCTCGACGTAGTCGTCGCAGTGGGTGATGGTCGTCGCGTGGCCGTGCTCGCGGAGGATCTGCACCATGTCGGGCAGGTAATACTCGTGCTGCGCGTTGTCGCAGCCGACCTCGCCGATGTGCTTGGCCAGCAGCGCGCCGTCGAAAGCGTAGCAGCCGGCGTTGCACTCAAGGAGGTTCTTGTCCTGCTCGGGCGTGCAGTCCTTCTGCTCCACGATGCGCTCGACCGTGCCGTCTGCGGCGAGCTCCACGCGGCCGTAGCCGAAGGGGTCGGGCGGGGTCATGGTCAGGATGGCGCAGGCGTGCTCGCCGTCGGCGACGGAGTCCGCGAAGGCGCGGATGGTGTCGGCCTCGATGAGCGGGAGGTCGCCGTTGAGTACGACGACGGGCCCCTCGGTGACGTGCGCGGCTTCGATGGCTACGCGGGTCGCATGTCCCGTACCCAGGCGCTCGGTCTGCTCGACGCACTCGACGTCGGTCTCGGAGGCGAGGTGCGCGCGCACCTCGGCGGCGCCGTTGCCGACGACCACGATGATGCGGTCGGCCCCGGCGTTGCGCGCGGCGCGCGTGACCCACGAGACGAGCGGGCGATCGAGCAGTTTGTGCATTACCTTGGGGTGACGGGACTTCATGCGCGTACCCTCGCCGGCGGCGAGAATGATCGCGGTCATGGGCATGGATGTGCCTCCAAAAGCGAAGTTTGCTTGTCCCAGAAAATACCGTTCACAATAATAACGCAGCCATTTGACCGATTGGAACGATTTCGGGCCGCATTGTACGGGATGCGTAAAATCCGCAGGATTCTGGCGGAGCGCTATTCGCTCAGGTCGCTTGAGGTGGCGGGAGGTGCCGGCTTATTGGTACAATGGCGGACGCACAGGGGTATCGTCCAATGGTTAGGACAGTGGTTTTTGGTGCCATCAATGTGGGTTCGAATCCTACTACCCCTGCCATCTGCGCGCATGCGGGCCGCTCGTCATCGACGGGCGGCCTTTTTTTGCCCGGGCCCGCCACGGCCGGTGATGCCGTGCAGAACCGGGCCCGCCACGGCGATACCGTGCAGAACCGGGCCTCAGTGTGGCGCCGCCGCGCCCGGGCTTCGCTTAGTCAGTTTTCATTTGGCGGTTCCTCAAGTAGCCTCAATTTGCGCACGCCTTCTACCTGCGGTTTTATAAACAGAAAACCATCGCCTGCTCGCGAAGTCCGCAAACGAAAACTGACTAAGCGAATAGGCGTGGGTCCTGGGGCGCTGCTGGGCGCGCGGGCGGGGAGTTAAGAACGCAGATTGCGACCTCGTCGTGCCGCCAACGAAAAAAGCGCCGTTGCCGAGCCGATTGGACAACCAAACGGATCGGCAATGGCGTATGGATTGGACATCTAAACGGATCAGCAACGGCGCCTCGGCTGGGCACCTAAACGACGGGCGGCGGAGCGCAGGGCAAATCGGGCAACCAAACGGCGCGCCGCCGCCGCGCATAGCCTTTTCGCCGAATCCCCTACAGCTCCAAGCCGTCGAACGCGGCGCAGATGGCGTCGAGCAGCAGCACAGCGTAGGTCTGGGCGTCGCCGATGGTGAAGCTGCCGTTGGGGTCGGCGCCCACGGGTAGCTCGATGCGCGCCGCGGGCGGGCGCTTGCGCGAGACCTGAAGCGCGGTGCGCAGGCGCAGCGGCAGCGTGTCCACGTCGTCGAGTGCGACGCTGCCCACGGCGGGCTTGGCCTTGGGGTCGTGCGGCGTGGCCGAGAGCGTTACCGCGGCGCGTACGTGCTCGCTCGCCTCGTCGACGGAGTTGACGACCTCGATGCCGCAGCTGTCGTTCGTGGCCTGGGCGAGGTTGAGGATGCGGCCCGCGACGTTGCGAGCGATGGGGTCCTCGGCCATGATGGCTAGGCCGATCCCGTCGAGCACGCTCGCGGCGCGGGCGAAGCCCATGGAGCCGGAGGGGTGCGGGCCCGCGGCGGGCTTGCCGCCCCACACGTGCTTGAGACGCTCGATGGCGTCGAAGGTGTCCTGGAACGCCATGCCGTCGGCAAGCGCGCCGACGCTCTCCTGGAAGAGCTTGACCGCGGCCTCGGTGTGGACGCCGAAGCAGCCGTCGGGCTCTCCGCACGAGAAGCCCAGGACGTTCAGGCGCTCCTGGAGCTGGCGCACGTCGTTGCCGTGGAAGTTGGGGAGCCGCAGGTAGAGCGTGCGGTCTCCGAGCTGGTAGCACTCGTCCACGAGCGCGGACCACGTGGGGGCGTCCACCGCCTCGCCGAGGCTGAGCTCGTGATCGAGGCGGAAGCGCGCGACGGCGGTGGCGGTGGAGCGGCCAAACGCCTGGCCGGCGAGCTCGCCCTCGTCGATGCGGTAGCCGAGCGACTTCAGCCGCTCCTGGATGTCCTCAACCGCGGCGCCCTGGGCGCCTTCCTGAATGGGTTCCATAAAAGTCTCTCCTAGTGCGTTGCCGCCTTCGCTCGGCGGCGAGTTCGAGCGCTAGCCCGCGCGCTCCACGAAAAAGTCTGCCATAGATGCGAGCACCCCGCGAGCCTCCGGGGAAATCTCGATGCCGCAAAGGTGCCCCTTGGCCTTGGCCACGAGCTCGCGAGCATAGGCGCGCACGTGGTCGACGGCGCCCGCATCCTCGATGAGCTCGACGGCGCGCGCGAGGCAGGCGGGGTCTGCGGTCTTTGACTCGAGGATACCGATGAGCTCGTCCTTCTTTGCAGGGCTGAGGTGCGAGAGCGCCCAGACCACAAGCAGCGTGCGCTTGCCCTCGGTGATGTCGCTGCGGAAGTCCTTGCCCTGGGCGTCGGCATCGCCGACGAGGTTCAGGAGGTCGTCCTGCAGCTGGAAGGCGAGGCCGGCCGCCATGCCGAAGCCGTCGAGCGCGGCGAGCTGCTCGGGCGTGCCGCCGCCCACGATTGCGCCCGCCACCAGCGGGATTGCCGCCGAGTAGTAGGCGGTCTTGTGGGACGCCATGTAGAGGTAGTCCTCCGGCAAGATATCCCAGCGGCCGTCGCGGACCCAGCCGAGGTCGAGCGCCTGGCCCTCGATGGTGCGCTCCTCCATCTGGAGGAGCTTCTCCATGACGGCGAGGCGCACGTCGGCGGGGAGGCCCTGGTCGCGCAGCACATAGCCGAGCACATCGGTGAGGCCGAGGTCGCCGATGTTGATGGCGACGCCCGTGCCCTCCGTCACGTAGGTGCACGGCTCGCCGCGGCGCAGCTCGGACTCGTCGGCGATGTCGTCGTGAATAAGGGCCGCCGACTGGAAGACCTCGATGGCCGCCGCCGCGCTCATGGCGCGCGCCGCCTCGCCGCCCACGGCCTCGCAGCCGAGCAGGCAAAGCGTCGGCCGGGTCCGCTTGCCGCCCGAGGTGGTAAAGCGGGCAAGAGGTGCGTAGAGGAAGCGGTCGAGGTCGGCGGCGGTCGCCTCGGGCGTGCCGGGTGCGCAGGCCGCGGCCGTGCGCGCGAGGTAGTCGTCGATCTGCGGGCGCGTGCGCTGCAGATAGGCGGCAAAGAGCGCGCCGGGCTTCTCCTCGAGGGGGAAGGCTGCGGCCTCGGCGGCCGTGCTCGCGGCGATGTTCGTCTGGGCGGTCATCGGGTCGGGCACCTACTCGGCGTCGTCGGCGTCGGCGTAGCCGTTGGGGTTCTTGGACTGCCAGTTCCAGGAGTCGCGGCACATCTCGTCGATGCCGTACTTGGCCTCCCAGCCCATCTGCTCCTTGGCCTTGGTGCAGTCGGCGTAGTTCTCGGCGACGTCGCCGGCGCGGCGCGGGTCGATGACGTAGGGCACGTCGTGGCCGCAGGCGCGGCCGAAGGCCTTGATGATCTCGAGGACCGAGGTGCCGCGGCCGGTGCCGAGGTTGAAGATCTCGACGCCCTCGCGGCCGTTCATCCACGCGAGCGCGGCGGCGTGGCCGGTCGCGAGGTCGCAGACGTGGATGTAGTCGCGCACACCGGTGCCGTCGGGGGTGGGGTAGTCGTCGCCGAAGACGTGGACCTCGGAGCGCTTGCCGATGGCGGTCTGCGCGACGTAGGGCAGCAGGTTGTTGGGGATGCCCTTGGGGTCCTCGCCCATGAGGCCTGAGGGGTGGGCGCCGATGGGGTTGAAGTAACGAAGAAGGACGACGTTCCACTCGGGGTCGGCGGTGTGGAGGTCGGTGAGGATCTGCTCGATCATCCACTTGGTCCAGCCGTAGGGGTTGGTGGCGTTCTTCTTGGGGCTGGCCTCGGTTAGGGGCAGCGAGTCCGGGTCGCCGTAGACGGTGGCGGAGCTGCTGAAGATGATGGACTTGCAGCCGTGCTCGCGCATGACGTCCACGAGGGTGAGCGTGTTGCCGAGGTTGTTGGTGTAGTACTCGATCGGCTTGACCACGGACTCGCCGACGGCCTTGAAGCCGGCGAAGTGGATCACGCGGTCGATGGGGTTCGAGTCAAAGATGCACTCGAGGGCGACGCGGTCGTTGACGTCGGCACGGTAGAAGGTGAGGCGCTCGGCGGCGTCCTCGCCCACGATGGTGTCGATGCGGTCGAGGACCTTCTCGGACGCGTTGGAAAGGTCGTCGACAATGACGACCTGGTAGCCGTTCTGGAGGAGCTCGACGACGGTGTGGGAGCCGATGAAGCCGGCGCCGCCGGTGACGAGGACGCAGGTGTCCTTGGGGTCTTTCTTCTCGCTCATGCGTATCCCTTCGGGTTGTTGGCGTGAATGAGCCACCCTGTAGTATACGTCCGGGCCGTGGCGGTCGTGTGCCGCGCGGCGGGTGGAAAGAAGCCCGCGCCGTGCACGCGCCGGTGTGCAGAGCTGGCCCCGAGCGTGGCGAGAATCGCCGCTGTGGCACGGCGCGTGGCGAGAATCGCCGCTGTGGCATGGAATCGTGTGCCACAGCCCCTCTTTTTGCAACGCACCGTGCCACAGCGCCCTTTTTCGCCGCGCCGCCCGACGCCGCGCCTCAGATGAGGCCGAAGTGCGCCAGCCCGGAGACGACGCCGTCCTCGTGGACGCTGCCCGTCACGTAGTCGGCCCGCGCCTTGAGCGCGTCGACGGCGTTGCCCATTGCCACGCGGACGTCGACCTCCGCGAACAGCGGCAGGTCGTTTTCCGCATCGCCGAAGCCGTAGGTGGTCCCGGCGTCCGGGCCCAGGGCAGAGAGGACCGCGCGGATCCCGGCCTTCTTTGTGTTCGAGGCGAGGCCGAGCTCGCTGTTTCCCAGCTCGAGGGCGCTGGCACTGAGCTCCCGCGCGAGCCCCGGGTCCGCCATGACGGCGTCTGCCGCCGCGGTCGGCAGGATCACCTTGTACGCGCGGCCGCTCGGCTGCTGGCGCAGCGCCTCGGCCATGCTCGCGGCCGACCGCGCGGCGCGCCCGTCGGTGCCGTCGCGCACCTCGATCACCTTCTGGAGCCCCTCGAGCCGTGCGCCGCGCCCCTGCTTCCTGAGCACGCGGTCGACGGCGTCCAGCAGCTCAGCGGGGATGGGCTCGTTGCGCAACACGCGGGACCCCATCGTCACGTAGGCGCCCGCTAGGGTCACGAACCCGCTGAACGGCATGCACGAGATCATGGGGTGGATGCCCCCGGGCGGCCTGCCCGTGCACACGAAGCTGCGGTTGCCTTTGTGCCCGAGCGCGCAAACGGCGCCGACTACGTGGTCGTTCGGCGCGGGCGAGAGCCCCTGCTCCCACCGGGGCCGCTCGTCCTCGCGCGCCGGGTCGACCCATCCCAGGGTTCCGTCGATGTCGAAGAATACCGTTGCCGTGCCGTTGCCCATCGCCCTACTCTCCTGTGCCGACGAGTCTGTCGAAGCATTCCTTCACGCCGACGACGCCCGTGCCGACGACGACCTGGATGACCTTGCCGGCCCGCATGACGCCGTGCGCGCCGGCCTCCTCGAATTCCTCGGCGGGGCGCACGAGCGCGGGGTCGGCGACCTCCACGCGCAGGCGCGTGACGCAGCTCGTGCAGTCGGTGACGTTGGCCGCGCCGCCCACGAGCTCGACGATCTTGCGCGCGAGCCGCTCCTTGCCCTGCGCCTCGAGGTACTCGTTCTTTGAGTTGAAGTGGATGTTGCGCTCGTCCTCGCACCCCGGGGTCTTGAGGTCGAGCCTCAGGATGAGCGCCCGCATCACAAAGAAGTACACGAAGGTGAAGCACAGCCCGACGCCGAGCGTCGCGAGATAGGTCATGGCGTGGTTCGCCCACAGCGGGATGAAATTGAAGGAGGCCATCTCGATGAGGCCGCCGCTAAAGACGCCGACGGCGCCCACGAGGTTCATGCACATGGAGAGCAAAGCGGAGAGCAGCGCGTGCACCACAAAGAGCACCGGCGCCACAAAGAGGAACGTGAACTCGATGGGCTCGGTCACGCCGCAGAGCACCGCCGTGAGCGTGACGGGGATGAGGAGCGCGAGGAGCTGCTTGCGGCGCTCGGGGCGCGCGGTCGCGTAGAACGCCGCCGCGATGCCGGGGACGCCGTAGATCTTCGACCAGCCCGTGGCGGTGAGCGCGGCCCACGGGGCGAGGTCCTTCAGGGGCTCGGTGCTCGCGGCGAGGGTGGGCAGGGCGTTGGCCCAGGCGGCGTAGATACCACCGCCGACCAGCACGTTGTCGTAATAGAACGGCGCGTAGAGGATGTGGTGCAGGCCGAAGGGCACGAGCACGCGCTCGAGGAAGACAAAGATCCCCGTCCCGGCGACGCCGAGGTCCGTGATGACCTGCTGCAGGCAAGAGATACCGTCCTGCACCATCGGCTATACGAGGGAGGCGACGACGGCGAGCGGGACCATGACAAAGAAGCAGATCGCGTAGATGAACGTGGAGCCGGAGAAGACCCCCAGCCACTCGGGCAGCTCGACGTCGAAGAACTTGTTGTGGATGGCGATGACCGCGCCCGAGATCGCGAGCGCCCCGACCATGCCCATGTCGAGCGTCTTTATGCCCGCGATCATGGCGAGCCCCGACGCGTTGCCGACCTCGGCGGAGTAGTCCACGCCGAGCTCGAGGCCCCACAGCTGGAGGATCTGTCCCACGAAGTAGCAGAACGTGAGGAAGCTGACGAGCGCCTCCATGCAGCAGCGCGCCTGCTGCTTGCGGGCAAGGCCGATGGGCAGCGAGACCGCGAAGAGCAGCGGAAGCTGGTTGAACACGGTCCAGCCGCCCTGAAGAAGGACGCTCCAGCACTTGTACCAGGCGCAATCCGGCGAGGCGAGCGGCCCCATGACCGCCTGGGTCGTGAACAGGGTCCCCAGGCCGATGATGACGCCCGCGAACGCAAAGAGCATCACGGGCGTGAACATCGCGCCGCCGAACCTCTGGATCTTCTGCATCATTTGGAATTCCCCCCTGATGATGGCGGCGTCGCCGCCGTTCCCCGCCAGAAAGCTCAACCTGTTCGTTGAGGCGATGTTCAAACATCGTGCGCGTTTATCGACGAACCGCCGCCATATGCCCGTTAACGGCGCGCCGTGTTGACGGGCATGCCCCGGCGGGGGATATAATCACGCGCGAACACAGGTTCAGACATCATTCTGGGCGTTCATGAACGCCCGCGAGCATCCACGAGCAACCGGAAAGCGAGGTCGCCATGCCCAAGGCCAGGTACGAGGGAATCTACCAGGAACTTCTTCGTAGGATCGAGGTGGGCGACTACGCCTACCAGTCGCTCCTTCCGCCCGAAAGCGAGCTCACCGAGCAGTTCTCGTGCTCCCGCAACACGCTGCGCCGCGCGCTTTCCATGCTCGCCGACAACCTGTACGTCCAGCCGATCCGCGGCAAGGGTGTTCGCGTGATCTGGCGAGAGAAGACCCACAACGCCATCGGCGTCCTCGAGGGGATCGAGTCGTTCGGCGAGTACTCCGCGCGCAACGGCATGACGGCATCGACCGAGGTCAAGGTCATAGAGCACATCCTGTGCGGGGACGCCCTCGCCAACCGCTCGGGCTTCAACGTGGGCGATGCCCTCACCCGCGTCGTGCGCGTGCGCAGCCTCGACGGCAAGGCGCGCCAGATCGACCACGGCTACTTCCTCGAGTCCGTCGCCCCCGGCATCGACGAGGACGTCGCGAGGGACTCCATCTACCGCCACCTCGAGCAGGACGTGGGGATGAAGATCGTCACGAGCCGCCGAACCGTGACCGTGCAGCTCGCGGGCGAGGAGGACTGCGCCTACCTTGACCTGGGCCCTTACAACTGCGTCGCCGTGATGGAGGGCCAGTCCTTCGACTCCAACGGCATCATGTTCGAGTACACCTGCACGAGGATCCACCCCGAAATCTTCTGCTATCAGATGACCTCGAGGCGCTAGCCGGGCCGCCGCGCGCCGAGCCGCCGTCGCTGAGGCACTGACCGGCGGCCGACTCCGCCGAGCCCCTCGCTCCCGTTCGGGCCTGTCAGCCCGCCCCAAACCGGCCAAAATCCTCCCTTTCCATACCTCTTGTTCAGACTCCGAGCCGCGAACGGTACGCAAAACTACCGCTCGCGGCTCGTTTTCGTCCCTTTACCCAGAACATGTCTGAACAACTTAGACAGTGACGCACTCTCGAATCAACAGAAGGGACGGGAAGCCCGCCCCAGGATTCACTGACCTCCCCCATGGGGGAGACGAAAGGGTGAGGGAAAATGAAGGCAAGCATGAACAGGCGCCAGTTCCTCTCGATGGGCGCGGTCGCCCTGGCCGGCCTCGGCCTTGCGGGCTGCGGTGGCTCCTCCGACTCCGGCGCCAAGTCCGATGACTCCTCCAAGGGCGACGCCGCCAAGGGCTCCGTCTACTACCTCAACTTCAAGCCCGAGGTCGACGAGGAGTGACAGGCCCTCGCAAAGAAGTACACCGAGAAGACCGGCGTCGAGGTCAAGGTCGTGACCGCCGCCTCCGACACCTACGAGCAGAAGCTCCAGTCCGAGATCTCCAAGTCCTCCGCCCCGACCCTCTTCCAGGTCAACGGCCCGACCGGCCTTGCCAACTGGAAGGACTACTGCCTCGATCTCACCGGCTCGAAGGTCCTCGGCGAGCTCGCTAACGACGCGCTCAAGCTCGAGGGCGACGGCAAGGTCTACGCCATCGACTACGTCGAGGAGGACTACGGCATCATCTACAACAAGGACCTGCTGACCAAGGCCGGTTACTCCGCCGACGACATCAAGGACTTCGACTCGCTCAAGAAGGTCGCCGACGACATCCAGGCCCGCAAGGCCGAGCTCGGCGTCGAGGGCGCCTTCACCTCCGCCGGCATGGACTCCAGCTCCAACTGGCGCTACACCACCCACCTTGCCAACATGCCGATCCACTACGAGTTCAAGGACGAGAACGAGGACGACACCGACGCCATCATGGGCACCTACCTGCCGCAGTACAAGCAGATCTTCGACCTCTACCTCACCGACGCCATCATGGGCACCTACCTGCCGCAGTACAAGCAGATCTTCGACCTCTACCTCACCGACTCCACCTGCGACCCATCTCAGGTCGCCTCGAAGACCGGCGACGACGCCGTCAACGAGTTCCTCAACGGCAAGGCCGTCTTCTACCAGAACGGCACCTGGGCCTACAAGGACATCGCGGCGCTCGGCGACGACAAGATCGGCATGATCCCGCTCTACATCGGCGTCAAGGGCGAGGACAAGCAGGGCATGTGCTCCGGCGGCGAGAACTACTGGTGCGTCAACTCCCAGGCTTCCGCCGACGACCAGGCCGCCACGCTCGAGTTCCTCAACTGGGTCGTCACCGACGACGAGGCCACCAAGGCCATCGCCGAGGACATGGGCCTGACCATGCCGTTCAAGTCCGCCAAGGAGGTCGCCAACCCCCTCGCGAAGATCGCCAAGGAGTACGTCGACAAGGGCTGCGAGGCCGTGGCCTGGGACTTCGTGCACATTCCTTCCGAGGAGTGGAAGAAGAACCTCTCGTCCGCGCTCGTCTCGTACGCCGCGGGCGGCTCCTGGGACGACGTCAAGACGGCCTTCGTCGACGGCTGGGCGTCCGAGAAGGCGGCTTCCAAGTAAGCGCAGCTTGCCCGTGATCTAGTCCCCCCTTCTGGGAGCGGTCGGCCTCGGCCGCCCGCTCCCGTTTCTTTGTTCTTCGGGAAAGGAGTGCTCCATGGTCAAAGAGATCAAGCGCTGGTGGCCGCTGTTTGTGCTGCCGACCGCGCTGTCGTTCCTCTTCGGCTTCGTGATTCCCTTCGCGCAGGGTCTGTACCTCTCGTTCTGCGAGTTCATCACCGTCGGCAACGCCAAGTTCGTCGGCCTGCGCAACTACGTCGACGCCCTGGCCGACACCCAGTTCACCGCGTCGTTCTTCTTTACCGTTGCGTTCACCGTCGTCTCGGTCGTCCTCATCAACGTGATCGCCCTCGCCATCGCGCAGGCGCTCACGCGCAAGGGCCTCAAGGGCACGAACGCGTTCCGCACGGTCTTCTTTATGCCGAACCTCATGCCGACCATCACGATCTGCTTGTTCCTCTCGCTCACCAACGGCTTCAAGCTGTTCGACCAGAACCTCGCCCTCACCGGCGGCGAGCCCGCGCACTCCACCGAGATGCTCGCGCTGAACATCTTCAACACGTTCTACTCCCGTTCCGGCATCAAGTGGATGGGAATCGGCCAGGCCAAGGCTGTCATCTTCTGCATCCTGGTCGTCGTCATCGCGCTCGTGCAGCTGCGCGCCACGCAGTCTAAGGAGGTCGAGCAGTAATGAAGAAGGACAAGGTCATCAACCGCGTGCTCTCGGTCTTCTTTGTGGTTCTCTCGCTCGCGTGGATCTACCCGATGTTCATGGTCGCCCTCAACTCCTTCAAGCAGGAGTCCGCGATCAGCACCACCACCGCGTTCGACCTGGTCTCCGGCGACACCTTCGCCGGCCTGGCCAACTACGTGAGCGCCCTCACCAAGCAGGGCTTCGCGCAGGCGTTCGGCTACTCGCTGATCATCACCGTCACGTCGGTCGTGCTCATCCTCGTGTGCTGCTCCATGTGCGCGTGGTACATCGTCCGCGTGAACAACAAGATCTCGAAGATCCTGTACTACCTCTTTGTCTTCTCGATGGTCGTCCCGTTCCAGATGCTCATGTTCACGCTCTCGAACCTCGCCGACACCATGGGCTTCAACACCCCGTACAACATCTGCTTCATCTACCTCGGCTTCGGCGCGGGCCTCGCGGTCTTCATGTTCTCCGGATTCGTGAAGAGCATCCCGCTCGAGATCGAGGAGGCGGCCATGATCGACGGCTGCAACCCCGTCCAGACCTTCTTCCGCGTGGTGCTCCCCATCATGAAGCCGACCTACATCTCGGTCGGCATCCTCGAGACCATGTGGGTCTGGAACGACTATCTCCTGCCGTACCTGACCCTCGACAGCACCAAGTACAAGACGATCCCGATCCTCATCCAGTACTTCCGCGGCGGCTACGGCCACGTCGAGCTCGGCCCCATGATGGCCTGCATCATGATGGTCATCATCCCGATCGTCATCGTCTACCTGGTGTGCCAGAAGTACATAATCGGCGGCGTCGTCTCCGGCGCGGTCAAGGGCTAGGCAGCGCGCCGCACCCGCATCGATTCCACGCGCCGGGCGGTCCGCCCGCCCGGCGCCCCAACTAGAAGGGCAGCACCATGGCAGAGATCGTCCTCTCTCACGTAAAGAAGGTCTATCCCAACGAATCCGAGAAAAAGGGTTTCTTTGGAAAAAAGAAGTCCAAGGAAAAGAAGCACAACCTCCAGGTCACCGACGAGGGCGTGCTCGCCGTCCAGGACTTCAACCTGACCGTGCACGACCACGAGTTCGTCGTCTTCGTCGGCCCGTCCGGCTGCGGCAAGTCCACCACGCTGCGCATGATCGCCGGCCTCGAGGAGATCACCGACGGCGAGCTGCTCATCGACGGCAAGCGCATGAACGACGTCGCCCCGAAGGACCGCGACATCGCGACGGTCTTCCAGAGCTATGCGCTGCACCCGAACATGACCGTCTACCAGAACATGGCCTTCACCCTCGAGCTCAAGAAGGTCCCCAAGGACGTCATCGACAAGAAGGTCCGCGCCGCCGCCGAGACGCTCGGCATCACCCAGTACCTCGACCGCAAGCCGAAGGCGCTCTCCGGCGGCCAGCGCCAGCGCGTCGCCATCGGCCGCGCCATCGTCCGCGACCCGAAGGTCTTCCTGATGGACGAGCCGCTGTCGAACCTCGACGCGAAGCTGCGCAACCAGATGCGCGCCGAGCTCATCAAGCTCCGCCACGAGATCAACGGCACCTTCATCTACGTCACGCACGACCAGGCCGAGGCCATGACGCTCGGCGACCGCATCGTCATCATGAAGGACGGCGTCGTCCAGCAGATCGGCACCCCGCAGGAGGTCTTCAACCACCCGGCGAATATCTTCGTCGCGGGCTTCATCGGCGTGCCGCAGATGAACTTCATCGACGCCTCTCTCGTGCGCGAGGGCGACGGCTTCCACGTGGAGACCGAGCACTTCAACATCCCGATGGCCGCCGCCGTGTGCGAGCGCGTCGCCAAGAACGTCAAGGACGCCAAGCTCGACGTCACCATGGGCGTGCGCCCCGAGCAGATCAAGATCTGCAAGCCTTCCGACGCCGGCGCCGTCACCGGCCAGATCGAGGTCACCGAGCTCATGGGCTCCACGGTCCACGTCCACGTGACTACGCCCGACGGCAACTTCGTGCTGGTCATCCCCGCCAACGATCTCGAGGGAGAGGGCGGTACCCTCGCCGCCGGCGACTCGATCTCGTTCAAGCTCGATGCCGAGGCGATCCACGTCTTCGACAAGCAGACCGGCATCACCCTGAGCTAGCCCTTCTCGGTTTTCTCTTTTCCTTTTCTTCCCCTTCCCCGGCGGCGACGGCACCCTCCTCCTTCCCCGACCGAAGCCGCGCAGAGACCCCGGCCCTCATCCACGAGGGCCGGGGTCTCTGTGTGCGGGGGGGGGTGACGCGATAGTGTACATAAAACAATGTACTCTCGGCAAAATGCCTGTTGGCAAGAAACCACGCATTGTTTTATGTACACTGTTGGGCCCGCGCACTTCTTCACGGCGGCGCAAAGAAGTGCCCCGGGTCGCGCGGGGAACGCGGCCCGGGGCTTCGGGGGGAGTGCTCCTAGCGGGCGCGAGGCCCGCGGGGAACCTACTTGAGGTGCCAGATCTCGTCGTTGTACTGAGCGATGGTCCGGTCAGAGGAGAACGCGCCGGCGTGCGCGATGTTCACGAGTGCCTTGCGCATCCAGGATGCGCGGTCCTCGTAATCGGCGAGGACCTGCTCCTTCTTTTGGATGTACTCGTCGATGTCCAGCAGCGCCATGAACCAGTCCTTGTTGGCCATGTCATCGTGGAGGCGCTGCAGGCGCTCGGCGTTGCCGGTGGCCATGAACGCGGGGTTGGTGATGAAGTCCACGAGCAGTTTCGTGCCGGGACGGAGGTAGAGCGCGTGCGCGTCGTAGGAGCCGTCCGCGTAGAGCTTCTCGACCTGCTGCGAAGAAGCGCCGAAGGTGTAGATGTTCTCGTCGCCCACGAGCTCGGCGATCTCGACGTTCGCGCCGTCGAGGGTGCACAGCGTCACAGCGCCGTTGAGCATGAACTTCATGTTCGAGGTGCCGCTGGCCTCCTTGGAGGCGAGACTGATCTGCTCGGAGACGTCGGCGGCGGGGATCACGTGCTCTGCCGCGGTCACGTTGTAGTTCTCGATCATAACGACCTGCAGGTAGGGGGCCACGTCAGGGTCGGCCGCGATCCACTTGGAGAGCGTGAGCACGAGGTGGATGATGTCCTGCGCGATCACGTAGGCGGGGCCGCCTTGCCGCCGAAGATGATGGTCAGCGGATGGGTGGGCTTATTTCCGTCCTCGTCGTCGACGAACCTCATGAGCCCGGTGAGGTCGCCCGTGCGGCGCCATTCGGTGCCGATCAGGTCGTCCACCAGCTTGACGAGCTTGGGGTTCGCGCCCATGAGCCAGCGGCGAAACGTGATGCCGTTGGTCTTGTTCGAGAATTTCTGCGGGTAGATGTCATAGAAGGGGCGCAGCTCGGTCTGCTCGAGGATCTGGGTGTGGAGCGCGGCGACGCCGTTGATGCTGTAGCCGAAGTGGATGTCGATGTGGGCCATGTGCACCACGTCGTCCCCGTCGATGATAGCCACGCGCGGGTCGTCGTGCTCGGACTTTGCGATAGCGTCGAGCTTGACGATGACCTCGGCCATCCGGGGCGCGACCTTCTGGAGGTTCGCGAGGGGCCACTTCTCGAGCGCCTCGGCGAGGATGGTGTGGTTGGTGTAGGCGATCATGTGGCGCATGATGTCGACGGCCTCGTCGAAGCCGATGCCGTGCTCGGAGGCGAGCAGACGGATGAGCTCGGGCACGACCATCGTGGGGTGCGTGTCGTTGATCTGGACGACGGCGTAGTCGGCGAGGTCGTGCAGGTCGCTTCCGCGCTCGAGCGCCTCGTCGATGATCAGCTGCGCGGCGTTGCTCACCATGAAGTACTGCTGGTAGATGCGCAGCAGGCGGCCGTCGGCGTCGGAGTCGTCGGGGTAGAGGAACAGCGTGAGGTTCTTTGCGAGCGCGGTCTTGTCGAAGTCGATTGAGCCGGCGGGCACGAGGCCGTCGTCGACCCCGACGAGGTCGAACAGGCGCAGGCGGTTCTTCGCGGGCTGGCCGTAGCCGGGCACGTCGATGTCGTAGAGGCGAGAAGTCACGCTGAAGTCGCCGAACTCGACGGTGTAGCTGCGGCTCTCGGGCACGAGCCAGCCCTGCTCGGCGAGCTGCTCGCGCACGTCGTCAAAGAGCCCCAGGTCGATGAGGTTGTTCGAGAGGAGCTTGCCGATGAGGAACTCCGCCGAGATGTAGTACAGCTTGCGCTTGCCCTCGTTCAAGGGCATCGCGGCGCAGCGCTCGCGGACCTCGTCGAGGAGAAGCCCATAGATCTCCTGGTCGGTGGCCTCGGCGAGGGGCTTGCTGAGCTTGCTGGTGCTGAGGGTGTTCAGGTCGATGTTTGCCATGCGGTCTCCTTTGGTTGGGGGGTGAGCGCGGGGTCGGGTGCGGGCGCGCGGCCCGGTTTTCCGTCGCGCGGACCGGCGCCCCGCGCCGAGCAGCTAGTCGGGCAGGACCACGTCGCCCTTGCCGGGGACGCGGAAGTACGTCTCTGTCCAGGAGGTGAGCTTGCGCTCGACCGCGCGCGTGAGGTCGCCCTCGCGCATGCGCCAGGCCCAGTTGCCGCCCACGGTCGCGGGGGTGTTCGTGCGCGCCTCGTTGCCGAGGCCGAGGAGGTCCTGCATGGTGTAGATGCAGGTGTCGCTCACCGATGCGGCGATGGCGCGGTTGAGGGCGTCGGCGATCGTCTCGCCCGCGGCGGGGCGCAGGTACTCGAGCGCCTGCTCGCGCACGCGCGGCGTCGCGGTGTCCTCGAACCACCCGCGGGCGGTCTCGTTGTCGTGGGTGCCCACGTAGGCGATGGTATTGCGCGTGTAGTTGTGCGGCAGGTAATAGGAATTGCCGCCGCCGTCGAATGCGAACTGGAGGATCTTCATGCCCGGGAAGCCGGTGCCGTCGCGCATGGCGATGACGCCGGGCGTGAGGAAGCCGAGGTCCTCGGCGATGAGGGGCAGCTCGCCCAGGTCGCGCTTGAGTTCGTCGAAAAACGCCATGCCGGGCCCCTGGGTCCACGAGCCGTAGCTGGAGTCGGGGGAGCCGAACGGCACCTCCCAGTAGGCCTCGAACCCGCGGAAGTGGTCGAGGCGCACGAGGTCGTACATGGTGAGCGCGGCGCGCATGCGACCCTTCCACCAGCTGTAGCCATCCGCCGCCATCGCGCCCCAGTCGTAGATCGGGTTGCCCCAGTACTGGCCGGTGGCCGAGAAATTGTCCGGCGGGGTGCCGGCGACGCTCGCGGGGGAGCCGTCGGGCGCGGTCTTGAAGAGCTCGGGCTCCGACCACATCTCGACGGAGTCGCGCGAGACGTAGATGGGCATGTCGCCGATGATGAGGACTCCGCGGGCGTTCGCGTACTCCTTGAGCGCGGACCACTGCCTCGCAAAGAGGTACTGCGTCATCCGGTGGTATCCGATGCGCTCCGGGTGGGCGGAGGCGATGGCCTTGGTCGCGGCGCCGGGGCGGCGCGCCTCGGGCGCCCACTCCCAGTAGGGGCGCAGGCCGAACTCCTCCTTCGCGGCCATGAACTCGCAGTAGGGGTCGAGCCAGTCGGCGTTGGCAGAGAGGAACTTGTCGTAATCGTCGGGCGGGGCGGCGGCGAAGCGGCGGGCTGCGGTGTCGAGGATCGCGCGGCGCGCGCCGAAGATGCGGCCGTAGTCCACGCGCGCGGGGTCGCCGCCGAAGTCGGCGCGGTCGAGCTCCGCGCTGGTCAGGAGGCCGTCTGAGACCAGAGAGGCGAGGTCGATGAGGTTCGGGTTGCCCGCGCGGGCCGAGAACGACTGGTACGGGGAGTCGCCGTAGCTTGTGGTCGTGAGCGGGAGGATTTGCCAGTAACGTTGTTTGCACGTGTGCAAGAAATCGACAAATCGATACGCCGCCTGACCAAATCCGCCAATCCCACCCGGACCTGGCAAAGCCGAGACGGGCATCAGAACGCCGCTGGTACGTTCCATTATCCCTGCCTTTCTGACTATGCTTTTCGAAGAAAGCCGATTGCGCCTGATCTTGCGATACCACGCATCATACCGCAACATGTTCGAACAAGTTTCGGAAGGCACAAGAAGCCCGTGAACGGTAGAGTTATGACCATGGATAGCAGGGAAGACATACGAGACAGGCTCCTGGCGGACCTCGCGCGTCGCGGGATGCTGGCGGGCGAGGACGGCGGCCTGCGCGCCCCTCTTACCCGCTGGGGACAGCCCGCCTGGCGCGACGTCCCTGCGGCCGGGGACGCCGGTGCCCCGCAGTCCCTCATGGACGCGACTGCGCGACAGCGTCGCTTGGTCGAGGTCGCGTGCGCGGAGCCCGCTTGCGGGGACAACGCCTGCGCTGCGTGGGTCGAGGACGCCTTCGATGCCCTTGGCCTGGGGTTCGTTGGCGGGCATGCGACGGAGCTCTACGAGCGCTACTGCTCGCTCACGGATCTCGCCGACCTCAAGGTGGGCATGGCCGTGGCGGTGGGGGAGCACCCCTACTCGGCGGCAGGGCGCAGGTTCGGCCATGTCGGCCTTTACGTCGGGGACGGGCGCTTGATGGACTGCGTCGAGGGCCGGGTTCGGCGCGCCCCTCTTGACCTGTGGCTCTCCACGTACGGTGTGATGAGCGCCCCGCGCTGGGGCTGGCTCGGCGGGATCGACCTCAGCCTCGCGTGAGCGCGGGGCGACGCCGGGGTCTCTGCTCTCGTTCTATCTGTAGATAGTTCAATCATTTACTTACGTGAAAAGATGTATGTAAAAGGTTGAACTATCTACAAAACCCCAGGTCGCGCTCAGGCACTGCCTGGTTTTGCAAAGTTTACCTACATGAATACATGTAGGTAAACTATCAAACTATCTAAGAAGGGCAAGCCGTTCGCTGCCAACATCGGGGCGCCCTCAGCCCCGAGGCGTTTCCTGACGCCAACCCGTCCTCGATGTCGGCGCGCCCCATCCCCGAGACGTGCGCGTACCGGTCAGAGTGCGCTGCCTTCGCGGCGCCCTTCTTAGCCGCGCTCGAAGCGGACGGCGGCGTGCAGCATGTTGACCTCGGCGAGCTCGAGTTTTCCATCGATGTAGGGCTGGTACATCTTCTCGATGGAGCCGACGCCGAGCGAGCAGCCGCCGCAGAAGTCGCAGCTTCCCTCTCCGCAGAAATTGAGCCCCTGCCGCACGATGGCCTCGCGCTGCTCGGGCGTGGTGTCTTTGATGAGGACACTTCGGGACATGGCGCCTCCTCCGATGTAGATGCCCGTGCCCAGTATAGGAGCGCCTACGGGAAGAGGGGCCCATCGGCCCGCCCTCGCCGTCGGCAAGAAGCCCGCCCTTCTTGCCGTTGCCGACCGCGCCGTTGCCGTCCGCGCCGCAAACGCGCCGACCGACCGGCCCAAACCGTCAGAGACCGAAAACAGTGCGGTGCCGCGCGCACGCTGGCTAGACTTGTGCTTGTGCGTGAACGCGGTATACATCCGCCCGCGCCGCGGGCGGCCCAACGGATAGGAGATTTCCCATGGCCGAGGATGCCAAGCAGTACGCCCTGGACAAGCACAAGGAGTGGAAGGGCAAGATCGAGGTCATCAGTCGCGCGCCCATCGATACTCCTGAGGACCTCGCCGTCGCCTACACGCCGGGCGTCGCCGAGCCGTGCCTGAAGATCCACGACAACGTCGACGACTCCTACACCTACACCCGCCGCGGCAACCTCGTCGCCGTGGTCACTGACGGCTCCGCGGTCCTTGGCCTGGGAGACATCGGCCCCGAGGCCGGCATGCCCGTCATGGAGGGCAAGTGCGCCCTGTTCAAGACGTTCGCCGACGTCGACGCCTTCCCGCTGTGCGTCCGCTCCAACGACGTGGACGAGATCGTGCGCACGGTCGAGCTCCTTGCCGGCAGCTTCGGCGGCGTGAACCTCGAGGACATCAGCGCCCCGCGCTGCTTCGAGATCGAGCGCAGGCTCAAGGAGTCCTGCGACATCCCCGTTTTCCACGACGATCAGCACGGTACCGCCGTCGTGACCTGCGCCGCCCTCATCAACGCGTGCCGCCTGACCGGCCGCGACCTCGCCGACGTGCGCGTGGTGTTCTCCGGCGCGGGCGCCGCGGGCATCTCCATCGCGCGCCTGATGAAGCGTATGGGCGTCCGCGACGTCGTCATCTGCGACCGCCGCGGCGCGATCTACGAGGGCCGCGAGGGCCTGAACCCCGTCAAGGAGGAGGTCGCCACCTGGACCAACCGCGAGGGCGTCCATGGCACGCTCGCCGACGCGGTCAAGGGAGCGGACGTCTTTGTGGGCGTGAGCGCTCCCGGTGCGCTGACGCAGGACATGGTCCGTACCATGGCCGCCGACCCGATCGTCTTCGCCTGTGCGAACCCCGTGCCCGAGATCATGCCGGACGAGGCGCTGGCAGCCGGCGCCGCCGTGGCCGCCACGGGCCGCTCCGACTTCCCGAACCAGATCAACAACGTCCTGGCGTTCCCCGGCATCTTCCGCGGGGCGCTCGACGTGCGCGCGAGCGACATCAACGACGACATGATGGAGGCCGCCGCCTACGCCATCGCCGGCCTGGTCGACGACGATAAGCGCGCCGCCGACTACATCATCCCCGGCGCCTTCGACGAGCGCGTCGCGCCCGCCGTCGCCAAGGCGGTCGCCGAGGCCGCGCGCAAGTCCGGGGTGGCGCGCGCCTAAGCGAGGGCTCGCTTCCGTCACATCGCCCCACACACGAAGGGGTGCGCCGCCCATTGCGAGCGACGCGCCCCTTTTTGCAGTTTTAGGCTTCCTTTGCAATTTTAGACTCTTGCTCTACCTGGCCTTTTGCGGGATGTTCCAGAGGAAGGCGTCCTCATCTCAAGATATGATTTCCGCAGTTGGCGCTGAGGGCTGGCGCGGTCACTGTCGCAATCCCCGGGAGATCGGAGGCTGACTATGAAGTTAACTGACGAGGCGATCGACAAGATCATGGCCGATGCCGACCTGGAGCTCGCCGAGCCGTATAACTCCCGTGGGAGTTACCGAAAGGGCGATTGGCTGCTCACGCGCTGCCGGCGCTGCGGGGTGGTGGCACATTATCGGCTCGCGTATATCCTGGAAAAGACCGAGCTCGGCGAGCCGGTGTGCCGCGCGTGCTTCTGGCCGGGCTGGTACGACGACTGCCACAAAACCCGCGCCGAGGTCATCCAGAAACACCTCGACGAGGGGTACGACCTCGACTTTCTTTTGGACTCTGGGTTCGCGCCTCGGCGACCGTAACCCGTACCCCGCGGACCACGCACTACCTGCGAAAGCCCAATCCAACTCATAGGGGAGCTTAGAGAACTCCGATGATTTGGTTCTCGATAAGGAACTGATCGTGGTGAAGCGCGAGGAGCGCTGGGCTCGGATCGTTGTGGTGGTCGCTGGGCAAACGAAGCTCTCGTCCTTTGAGCGAAGTGTATTTCGAGTTAACGAGCTTCTTGGAAAGAACCACCGCGCCATTCTTTGGGTCCACCGATAGCAGAAAAGCATCAAACAGTAAATGAAGATCAGTGCGAAGCAGCAACCCGTTGCTAACTATCTGAGATCGTTTTCCGCGGTATGGGTTGATATGGGCTGCCTGAAGAACTTGCGGGACATTTGTCTGGGTGATGGCGCAGGTCTGATCGTATGCATCAAGAATCAGCTGCCTAAACTTGCCTTGTTGCTCACGACGTACCTGCAGGGCAATGGCGGTCTTCCGCTCATCAGATGGGTCTTCGACGGAGGAGAGCAGGTCGCGATCGGAGTCCGGAAGCTCGTCGAATCCTCTGTATATGAAGCATCCCGCTTGCTCGGTCGCAGGAGTTATCGGTCCATGAAGAGTGAACATGCCCGTAAAACCGTTATATCGCTCGACATACGCAAGACCGAGAACGGTATAACCTCCTGAACGGTCCTTGAGAAAGACGCCAACGGGAATGCCGTCGTTCAGGCAGTTAATCAAAGAGTCGTTGTATCCTTGCTCGCCGGCGTTGCCGCGATGCTCGGAGTAATCGAGAATCCAGGTTTTGTCGGCAAGGCTGAGAAGCGGCTTGTCGTTGTATCCCCTGCCGGTATGAATGGAAAGGGCGTAGCGTCGTCCTTCGCGGAACTGTACGCATCTCTTTCCGGGGATATAGATTCCGGAGTCTCTGCTGAGTGGAATCTCAAGATTCGGCTTATCGGCCTTCATTCGATGTGGCAATGCGCTGATGTGACGGCCGGTATTCTCGATAAACCAATTGTAGGCGGGTCCGAATTCCTTTGGCGCGAGTTGCCTTGCACGGCTGATCGTGAGGTTGGTGACTTGAGAGTCGTATACAACTTCGATTGCCATGAAAAGCTCCATCCGCATCGTTGCGCTAAGGGGGAGTATATCTTTTCCGCTGGATTCAAAAGTAGGGACCGGTGCAACGCGTCGGCGGTCGGCGCTTCGCCCTTCCTCGAGGAGCCAAAGTTGGGGTGTGACGAGAATCGGCGCTGTGGCGGGGAGTGTGGTAAAAAAGGCCGCTGTGGCACGGGGATTCCTGCCACAGCGGCCTTTTTTGTTGCGCCTCGTGCCACAGCGCCGATTTCTGCCGCGCCTCGTGCCACGGCGGCGATTCTTGCCACGATGGCCGCCCTACGCTCGCGGCTCCGGCCCTATAGCCTACGCCCGCCGGTTGACGATGATGATGCCCGCACTCACGAGCACGAGGGACGCGACAGCGAGGGCGGGTGAGAGCACACTGGTCTCACCGAGGAGCAGGGCCGAGAGGATCACGCCGAAGACCGGGTTGATGAAGCCGAAGACCGCCACGCGTGAGACGTCGTTCGCGGCGATGGTCGCCGACCACAGCGAGTAGGCAGCCGCGCTGATGAAGCCCAGGTAGACGAGGAGCGCGATCGCCGCTGCGGGGTCCGCGCCCGCCGCGGGGGCAACGCGGCCGCCCATGGCGAGGCCCATGGCCAGCATGACTACCCCGCCGATGACGAACTGCCAGCCCGAGAGCAGGACCGGGTCGTGGTCGGCGGAGTAGCGTTTGCAGAGGTTGCTCGATATTGCCGCGGCGAAGGTCGAGAGGAAGACGAGGCCCTCTCCGTCGAGGCGGAAGCTCAGGCCGCCTGTGCGGCCGCTGAGGTTGACGATGAGGACGCCGGCGAAGCCAAGGACGCAGCCGAAGGCCTTGGCCGCGGTCATGCGCTCAGTGCGGAAGGCGTAGGCGGCCAGGAGCACGACGATGAAGGTGCTGCTCGCCTCGATGATGGAGCTCGTCACACCCGAGCAGCGCGAAAGGCCGATGTAGAACAACACGTACTGTAGGATCGTCTGGAACATGGAGAGCTTGAGCGCAGGCGCCCAGTCCCCGCGCGCGGGCACGAAGGGGCGTCGCCGCGCGATGCTCATGCCGACGACCACCAGCACGCCGGAGATCAGGAAGCGCGCGCCGGCGAACGCGATGATGGAGGGGACATCAGCGGAATCGATGCCGAACATCGCGTAGCCGATCTTCACACAGGGGAACGCCGAGCCCCACAGGATACAGGCGACGGTGCACGCGAGCACCATGCCCGGGGTCGTGGCGAGGAAAGGCTTTCTGGCGGTTGCGGGGCTGGCGGAGCTGGTCATGCGGGTGGATCCAATCGTTGGGTATCTCTTCGAGCGGTCGGCGCGTGCGCAAAACTCGATTCGGGCTACGCTGGGGCGAGCTGGGTGCACAAAACTCGCTTAGGGCTACGTCCAAACGGCGACTGAAGGGGAAATCGTCGTTTCTTTCAGATTGCTTATCTGGGCTTTTGCCGTATCGCGAGGGCCGCGATGCCGTACGCGGCCGAATAAGCGTAGCCCTAAGCGAGTTCTGTGCAAGCAAAAACCGTCAACGTGGCCCTAAGCGAGTTTTGCGCAAAACCAAAAGACCGCCCGCCCGCGAAACCTCGCGGACGGGCGGCAAATGACGGTGATCGAGCCGCTACTCGGTGAAGTAGGCGACGCCGCCCTCGATGAGCGGCTGGTATTTGTTGCCGGGAACGTTCTTGTAGAGGCCCTCGCCGGAGCGCTCGGTGTGACCCATCTTTCCGAGGACGCGGCCGTCGGGGCTGGTGATGCCCTCGATGGCGAGCACGGAGCCGTTGGGGTTCACGTCGAGGCTCATCGCGGGCTCGCCGTCCTCGCCGACGTACTGCGTGGCGATCTGGCCCTTCGCGGCGAGCTCGGCCACGAGCTCGGGCGACGCGACGAAGCGGCCCTCGCCGTGCGAGATCGCGATCTCGTGCATGTCGCCGACCTCGCACTTTGACAGCCACGGGCTGAGGTCGCTCGCGACGCGCGTGCGAACCAGGCGGCTCTGGTGACGTCCAATGGTGTTGAAGGTGAGCGTCGGGCAGGTCTCGTCCATCGGGCGGATGTCGCCGTAGGGGACGAGGCCCAGCTTGATGAGCGCCTGGAAGCCGTTGCAGATGCCGAGTATGAGGCCGTCGCGGGACTGCAGCAGCTCGCGGACCGCCTCGGTGACCTCAGGCGCGCGGAAGAACGCGGTGATGAACTTCGCGGAGCCGTCGGGCTCGTCGCCGCCGCTGAAGCCGCCGGGGATCATGACGATCTGGCTCTCGCGGATGCGGCGCGCGAGCTCGTGGGTGCTCTCGGCGACGGCCTCGGGCGTGAGGTTGTTGATCACGAGGACGCTGGGGTCGGCGCCGGCGCGGCGGAATGCGCGCGCCGTGTCGTACTCGCAGTTCGTGCCCGGGAACACGGGGATGACCACGCGCGGGTGGGCGACGTGGATCGCGGGCGCGGGGCGCGAGACCTCGTGCTCGGCGATGCAGTAGTCGAGCTTCTGGACCTTCGGGCCCTCGGCGCGGTAGGGGAACACGGACTCGATCGCGCCCTCCCAGGCCTCCTGGAGCTCAGCGAGGTCGATCGTCTCGCCCGCGGCATTGAGCTCGTAGTCCTCGGTGGTGGTGCCGAGCAGCGCCGCCGTCACGCCCTGCTCGAGGACGGGGAGCTGCGCGTCGTCGGAGACCTCGACGATGAAGCTGCCGTACGCGGGGCAGAACAGCGCCTCGGTGGTGAAGGCCGGCTCGAGCTCGATGCCGATCCGGTTGCCGACGCACATCTTGAACACGGACTCGGCGACGGCGCCGTAGCCCGGGGTCGAGACCGCGAGCGCCTGCCCGCGGCCGATGAGCCCCTCGACCACGTCGTAGGCCGCGAGCAGCGACTTCGCGAGCGGCGTGATGCCGTCGGCGTCGTAGTTGGGGATGATGGCGATGACCTTGTGGCCGGCGCCCTTGAACTCGGGCGAGGTCACGCGGCCCACGTGGCCGAGGCCCGTGGCGAAGCTGACGAGCGTGGGCGGCACGTCGAGGTCCTCGAAGCTGCCCGACATCGAGTCCTTGCCGCCGATGGAGCCGATGCCCAGGTCGACCTGGGCCATGAGGGCGCCGAGGACGGCGGCCATGGGCTTGCCCCAGCGCTCGGGCTCGTCGCGGAGCTTCTCGAAGTACTCCTGGAAGGTGAGATAGAAGCCCTTGTGCTCGAAGCCCGCGGCCACGAGGCGGCTCACCGACTCGACGACCGAGATGTAGGCGCCGGTAAACTGGTCGGCCTCCATGAGGTAGGGGTTGAAGCCCCACGCCATGCCGGAGCACGTGGTGGTCTCGCCGTCCACAGGGAGCTTGGCGGCCATGGCCATGGCGGGCGTAAGCTGGGTCTTTCCGCCGAAGGGCATGAGGACGGTCGCGGCGCCGATGGTGGAGTCGAAGCGCTCCGAGAGGCCCTTGTTGGACGCGACGTTGAGGTCGGTCACGAGGCTGTGGAGCTTCTGGGCCAGGGTGTCGCCCTCCCAGTCGCGCACGTATTCGGCGGGCATCGCCACGTGGACCTCCTGGTCCTTGGGCGCGCCGTTGGAGGCGAGGAACTCGCGGCTCACGTCGACGATCGTCTTTCCGTTCCAGTCCATGACCAGGCGCGGGTCGGCGGTGACGGTCGCGACGGGCGTGGCCTCGAGGTTCTCTTCGCGCGCGTAGCCGAGGAACTCGTCCACGTCCTCGGGCGCGAGGGCCACGGCCATGCGCTCCTGCGACTCGGAGATGGCGAGCTCGGTGCCGTCGAGGCCCTCGTACTTCTTTGGCACGGCGTCGAGGTCGACGTGCAGGCCGTCGGCCAGCTCACCGATGGCGACGCTGACGCCGCCGGCGCCGAAGTCGTTGCAGCGCTTGATCAGGCGGCAGGCGTCCTCGCGGCGGAA
>QAKZ01000008.1 GCA_003150175.1 Coriobacteriia bacterium | reverse complement strand
TCGAGGCGCTCCTCGCGCTGGGAGCCGCCGATGATCTCGCCGATGCCGGGAACGAGGCAGTCAGCCGCGGCGACGGTCTTGCCGTCGTCGTTCATGCGCATGTAGAAGGCCTTGATCTCGGCCGGGTAGTCGGTGACGAAGGTCGGGCGCTTGAAGTGCTCCTCGGTGAGGAAGCGCTCGTGCTCGGTCTGCAGGTCACAGCCCCAGCTCACGGGGTACTCGAACTTCTTTCCGGCGTTCTGCGCCTCCTCGAGGATCTTGACGGCCTCGGTGTAGGTCACGCGGGCGAAGTCGGAGCTCGCCACGTGACGCAGGCGCTCGAGCAGGCCCTTATCGACGAACTTGTTGAAGAACTCCATCTCGTCGGGGCAGTTCTCGAGCACGTAGTTGATGGCGTACTTGAGCATCTCCTCGGCACAGGCCATGTCGCCCGCGAGGTCGCAGAAGGCGAGCTCGGGCTCGACCATCCAGAACTCGGCGGCGTGACGGCGGGTGTTGGAGTTCTCGGCGCGGAAGGTCGGGCCGAAGGTGTAGACGTCGCCGAAGCTGAGCGCGAAGTTCTCAGCCTGGAGCTGGCCGGAGACGGTGAGGTTCGTCGGCTTGCCAAAGAAGTCCTGGCTGTAGTCGATGCTGCCGTCGTCCTTGCGGGGCGGGTTAGCGGGATCGATCGTGGTCACGCGGAACATCTCGCCGGCGCCCTCGGCGTCCGACGCGGTGATGATCGGCGTGTTCACGTAGACGAAGCCGCGCTCCTGGAAGAACTTATGAATGGCGAAGGCGGCCACGCTGCGCACGCGGAAAACCGCGCGGAAAAGGTTCGTGCGGCTGCGGAGGTGCTGCTGAGTGCGGAGGAACTCGCGGGTCTGGCGCTTCTTCTGCATCGGGTAGTCGGGCGCAGAGGTGCCCTCGACCTCGATGGTCGCGGCCTGGAGCTCGAAGGGCTGCGGGCGGTCGGGGGTGAGCTCGAGCACACCGGTGAAGGCGAGCGCGGCGCCCACGGACTGGGCGATAACGCCGTCGTAGACCTCGTCGCCGAGGCGCTCGCGGTTGACGACGACCTGCAGGTCCTTGAAGCAGCTGCCGTCGTTCAGGGTCACGAAGCCGAAGTTCTTCATGTCGCGGATGGAGCGGACCCAGCCGGCGACGGTCACGGTCTGCCCGCCGAGCGCATCGGCGTCCGCGTAGAGGCTTGCGATGGTGTTGCGATCCATAAGACTCCCTTAGGATGACGCGTATCTTGACTGCTCTACCGTACCCCATCGCGGCGCGAGCGGCTAGAATCTAGGCAGCGCAAGACAAACATCGGCACCCAAGCGGCAGGAGAACCCATGGAAGATTACAAACGCGAGTTCATCGACTTCATGGTCGAGAGCAACGTCCTCAAGTTCGGCGAGTTCACGCTCAAGAGCGGCCGCAAGTCGCCGTTCTTCATGAACGCGGGCGCCTATGTCACCGGCTACCAGCTCAAGAAGCTCGGCGAGTTCTACGCCAAGGCGATCCACGACAACTTCGGCGACGACTTCGACGTGCTCTTCGGGCCCGCGTACAAGGGCATCCCCCTTTCCGTCGTGACCGCCGTCGCGTTCCACGACCTCTACGGCAAGGAGGTCAAGTACTGCTCCGACCGCAAGGAGGCCAAGGACCACGGCGCCGACAAGGGCAACCTGCTGGGCTACCAGCTCGCCGACGGCGACCGAGTGGTCATGGTCGAGGACGTGACCACCTCCGGCAAGTCCATCGACGAGACCTACCCCAAGGTCATGGCCGCCGCGAACGTCGAGGTCAAGGGCCTCATCGTGAGCCTCAACCGCATGGAGGTCGGCAAGGGCGGCAAGGTCACGGCCCAGCAGGAGATCCAGGAGAAGTACGGCTTCCCGGTGGCCTCCATCGTGACCATGGCCGAGGTCGTCGAGGCACTCGACGGCAAGCTCATCACCCCCGAGCTCAAGGCCGCGATCGACGAGTACTACGCGCGGTACGGCGTGAAGTAGCGAGAAACAGCAACGAGAAAGCGCCCGCCCGGGTTTCTCTTCGGCTCAGTCCTCGGCGCAAAGAACGCGCCTGCGGAGGTCGCCTACGAGAAGCCGCGGCGGGCCCTTTCTCGTTGTCGCGTTCTCTTGGGTCCCGAAAAACCGGCCCGGACAAGAATGAACTGCGCGAAAAACTAAGACGCTTAAATGAAGACCACGCCGCAAGGGTCCGGCCCCGGAACTCCTCCGGGGCTGGACCCTTCAGCTTGGCCCGCCTCCTCCCGATGTTCCAACGGGCGGCGGTTCAAATATCTGTCGGGAGGCCCCGTTCTTTGCGGAGAGCGCGCTTCGGGCCAAACGCAGAGGGCTGGCTTCGGGCCAATTCCTCTCGCTCGCCCAGTTTATTTGTGACTTGCTGCGCACTAAACGAGTACTAAGATCTTTGGCGACTAATTTACCTGCGGTTTTATATCGTCAAAGAACTCCGATACCCCATACACCTCCAGCAAGTCACAAATAAACTGAGCAAGCGCATCAGCGAGGCGTCCAAAGTCTTAGTCAAACACCAAATCGTGCCAATCCACAAACAACTGCGACCGTAAATCGCGAGTAGCGACCATCTGCGAGGCGGTCTTTTGCTTCCTCGGCTTACCGAGCGATTGCGCAACGATCTCGCAAAGGGCGTCGAATCGATCCGGCGAGCGAATTTGCTCGTGTGTGACGGGAAGCACTTGATACCCCATAAGCTCAAGTGCGGTCATGCGCTCCGAATCCGACAGATAGCTCCTTTGGTTGTTATGAAACGCCAGCCCTTGGCACTCCAAGTCGAGCTCTTCGCCCCAAACAAGGTCCCCGTAGCAGCAGTCTCGGTTCGCGAGCAGGCGCGCCTTTCCGGACAGCGGGATTCTTTTGTTATGCTCGAAGCCGCCGAGACCTTCCCCGCCAAGCCTTTTTGGAAGCCCCAAGAGCATCCCCATTTGCACCTCGAAGGGCGAAGCAGCCTCGGGACAAACCAGCTCCGCTGCGCGGAGCAGCCTTTTACGCCCGCGGCTCGATTCGCTTCGCTCGGCGAAGGCCGCAAGCTCCGCAGGCGTGACCAAAGGCTCGCGGATCCAAAGCTCAGAGAGCTTCCCGTCAGGCGTCGTACAAGGGGACCAACCGCCATACCGAGGCAAACCTCCAGCTTCGAGTCGTCTCTGAAGGAACCTGCGGATGGGCGCAGGAGCTCGATAAACAGCGAACGAACCGCACAGCTCGCTCGCGAGCATCACGGTCTTGATCAGCGACGAGCGGCCCGCGAGCTGCTGCAGGGTAAACGCAGGGGACGTTACGGCAAGTTCATCGGTCAGGTGCATCGACGTGACGACTTGCAGGGCACCGCCCCAAGCATGAAAGCGAACGACGGTCGACGCGTGGACATCTTTGGCCGAGCCCACAAGCACGTCCACAGGTGCGCTCATGCCAGAAGCCAAGAGCAGGCATGCATCGCGAACGGCTTGCGATACCTGTCCCGAGCGCCGCCATTTGGCACCGTCGCTCAGGCACGCCTTGCAGAGGGAAAGCTCTTGGACCATATCGAAGCGGAGACGCTCGATCTCGGAGCGCGAAAAATGCCTCTGCAAATCGGCATCATCGGCCGGCGCGCCTGTCAAAAGCCGGACAACGGGCGGGATACGCCAAAACTCGAAAGCCGATATGTCGCAAATCACTGTTTCCATCGGCAAAGCCTATCATTGGCGGCCGACCGAACGGTGCGCATCTCGGTAGGCGGCACCTGGGCACGACCAACGTAAGGCGCACCATTTACACTCAGTCGGCTTATTTGTGACTTGCATCCAATGCAGCAAGTATCAGGCTGAACAGCATGGACAAAATGCCTGGTAATTAGAACGGGCACGCCGCCGATACTCAGTCGAAGCGCTATAAGTCACAAATAAATCGAGCGAAGCAACTAACAGCCACCCCTGAACGCCGCTCAAAGCCCTTAGCGCAGCCAAACAAAGCGAAACAGGGAGCCGTCGGTACTCCGACGGCTCCCCGTCCTAGGTTAACGAGTAGAACCAGCGCCTACGCCTGGTGAGCGTAGTCGACCTCGCCGCGGCGGGCGGCCGCCTGCTCCCAGTCGCGCGTGCCCACAAAGACGTCCTGCTTGTAGGGGTTCACGCCAAGCTTCTTTGCACGGTAGGCGATGTAGCCGATGGCAGCGATGTTCACGACGAGCGCCACGACGGACACGATGGTGGCGGCCACGGGGCTCAGGTTGGAGTGCGTCACAAAGATGGACTCCTCCTGGAAGTACGGGAACACCTGCGCGAACATGCACCAGATGGCCAGCGTGAAGGCGCGGTTCTGGATCCAGCCGCCCTTGTTCCACAGCATGCCGGCGACGGTCGGCGCGAGCAGCAGCGCGAAGCCGCAGTACCAAGCATGGAACGGCAGGCAGTTGTAGGTGTAGCAGAAGTTCCAGATATCGTAGGCGATGATGTAGACCCAGGTCATGTCGGGCCACAGCATGTCAGTCTTGTCCTTGGAGGCGTAGACGCTCCACCAGCCGGTCATGCAGAAGATGTTGATGATGCCGGCGATGCCGTTGAACACATTATTCCAGCCCGCGAGCTGCGTGGCGCCCTCGGAGGTCACCCAGGTGGTCTCGCCAAGGGCAAGGAAGTGGTAGGCACTCTCGAAGTCGGATACGACGGCGATCATGATGTTGATGGCGACGATCACGAACGGCCAGGCACGGAACCAGTGCGCCTTGCCGATCTTTCCCCACTGGTACTTGATGGCGATGAAGCCCCAGCAGCCAGCGAGAGCGGCGTAGACCTTCGCGTAGTGGAACCAGCTGTTCTGGTACACGTGGGTGGGGTTGGTGAGCGCCCACTCGGCGCCGTTCGCCACGCCGATGCCGATGGCGACGCAGTAGATCGTCATCGCGAGCGGGGCCGCGCCAAAGATGATCGCTGCGCCCACCTTGCTCCGGCGCCCGACCTCGTTCAGGACGATGAGCCCCACGAACACCATGACCCAACCGAGCCAATGGATGGCCGTGTTGGAACCCCAGACGTCAAACAACATAGTGACCTTCCTTTCCTTGTATGACGCTATGCTCAGCGCGGCGCCGCGGGCGGCGTCGCGCCGTTGCCCATTCGACGGCCCGAGGAGCGCAGACCCCAGGGCCGCGGCGGCCGAGCGCCGCAGACCTACAGGTCGAGGTGCAGCGTATCGGCTATGAGGTCCTCCAAAACCTGGTCGTCGGCATCGGAATGCTGGCGCAAGAACCCGATCAGGCCAAAGACGAGCAGATAAAACGTCTCGTAGGTATGCTTGATCTCGATCTGGTGGTAGCGAGCGTAGTCGCGGGCCGTCGAGTCCGTGACGTAGCGGGCGATCGCCTCCGAGGCCCTCTGGAGGAACTGCAGGTACAGCGATGCGTTCTCGTCCTTGAGCAAGAGCTCGCGGAAGGCGTCGCGCTCGAAGAGAAGCTCGCGCAGGAGCTTCACGCAATCGCGCAGGGCGCCCGCGACGTCAAGCCGCGTTCGCGCCTCGTTCCATTCGCGTATGGCGGCGACGAAGCCCTCGGTATAGAAGTCGAGGATGGCGTCGGTGACGTCTTCTTTGCGGGCGAAGTAATGGTAGAAGAGGCTGCGCGTGATGCCGGCAGCCTCAGCGATGTCCTTGACCGAGGTGCGCTCGATGCCCTTCTGCTCGTAGAGCGCAAGGGCCGCGCGAACAATCTGCTCGCGGCGCGTGGCCGCGGTGGACGTCAGGTCCATGCGAGCTCCCCTCGTTATGGTGTTGACACTATGTCAATACCATAACGAGGGGAGAGCCCCTCCGCAGCGAGCTCTCGGCAAGCGGCTAGATCCGGTCGACGAGCTCGTCGATTCCCTTCGAGGCGAGGTGCCCCGAAGCGGGGGCATAGTCCGGCGAGGGGTACCCGAGCGGGAACATCCCCACGAGGTCGTAGCCTGCCATCTGGGGGAACGCCTCCTGGAGCGCCGGGGCGTCGAAGCAGGCGACCCAAGTGGTCCCGAGGCCCAGGTCCTGCGCCGCGAGCATGATGTGCGTCCCCACGATGCTCGCGTCGACATCCGCGAAGTTCGCGCCGTCGTACTTGCGGGTCCACGCCTCGTCGCGGGCGGCGCCGAGCACGATCACGACCTTTGCCCCGAAGCCGAAGCGCGTGGTGGCGTTGAGGCGGGCGAGCGCCTCGGGGTCCGTGACCACCCAAGCGTGCCAGGGCTGCTTGTTGCACGCGGTCGGGGCCACACGGGCGGCCTCAAGCAGCGCGTCCACCTTCTGCGGCTCGACCGGCTGGTCGGTGAACTCGCGGCAGGAATAGCGCTCGTAGGCGAGGGTGAGGAAATCGGTCATGATCGTGGTCCTTTCTGTTTGACTGCCTGGTCTGCGGGCACCTGGTCAGGGAGCGGAGTCGACGACGCGCGGCCTAGTCGTCGACGAAGCCCACGCGATAGTTGGCGAACACGACGGCGCCCTCCTCCTGCGTGGCGTCGAGGTCGACGTCGGCCCAGATGCCGAAGTCGCGGTCGTCATCGGAGTCGCGGAACACCTGGTGGACATGCCACACGTGGCCGCCGTCCTCGCGGGGGCGCTTCTCGTCGGACTCGTCGATGGTGTAGTAGGCCGCCGAGCGCGCGTCCCCGTCGAGGATGATCTCCTCGTGCTCGTCGTGGAAGCGCGCGAGCGCCTGGTCCCACACGGGCTTGCGCCAGCCCCACTCCGCGTCGAGGCGGCCAAGCTCGTCGGTCGCGCCGAACGCCGCCAGGCGCACACGGGCAAAGAGCGCGTTGCGCACGAGCAACGTGAGCGCGCGGCGGTCGTGAACGACCTCGTCCGTGGCCGCCGGCGGCGCCACGTCCACGCCCTCGGCGCTGCCGGCGGCGCTCCACTCGTCCACGAGCGACGAGTCGACGCTGCGCACGACGAGCCCGAGCCAGCTCACGATGTCCTCGAGGCGCTCGTCCCGCTTGTCTGCGGGAACGGTGCGGTCGAGGGCGCGGTACGCCTCAGAGAGGTAGCGCAGGAGCGTCCCCTCCGAGCGCGCGATGTTGTAGCGGGCCACGTACTCCTTGAAGTCGCTCGCGGTCTCCACCATGTCACGCAGCACGGACTTGGGCGAGAGCGAGAAGTCGCTCGCCCACGGGACCTTGGCGCAGTACTCGGCGAAGGCGGCATCCAGGAGCTCCTCCAGCGGCTTCGGCCACGTGACCTCCTGCAGGCGCTCGATGCGCTCGTCGTAGTCGATGCCCTCGGCCTTCATCTCGCCCATCGCGCGGTCGCGGGCGGCGCGCTGCTGGGCGCGCAGGATCTGGCCGGGGTCCTCGAGGGTGGCCTCCGCCATGCTGATGACGTCGAGCGCGTAGGTGTCGGACTCGGGGTCGAGAAGCTCCAGCGCCGCGAGCAAGAAGGGCGACAGCGGCTGGTCGAGCGCGAAGTCGTCGGGCAGATCGACGGTCGTGGAGTAGCTGACCTGCGGGTTTCCGTCCTCGCCCGGCGTCTCCTCGCGCGTGACCACGCCGGCGTCCATGAGGGTCGCCATGATCTCGTCTGCGCGCTGGTGAAGCGCGGCCTTCTCGGCATCGGGCTGGGCGGAGTCGTCCACAAGCTTATGGACGCGCGCCATGGCGTCGCCGCCCTGCTCGACCTCGGCGAGGACCATCGAGTGGCTCACCTTCATGCGCGGGCGCAGGGGCTCGGGCACCGCCGACTCAAGGCGCTCGAAGGTCTGCTTGTTCCAGCCGACGTAGCCCTCGGGGGGCTTCTTTGTCTTTATCTTGCGCGCCTTCTTTGGGTCGCCGCCGGCCTTGGCCAGGGCGCGGGCGTTCTCGATGTCGTACTCGGTGGCCTCGGCGATCACGCGGCCCTCGGTGTCGAAGCCGGAGCGGCCCGCGCGCCCCACGATCTGGTGGAACTCGCGCGCGTTCAGATGGCGCATGCGGCGGCCGTCGAACTTGGAGAGCGCCGTGAGCACGACGGTGTGGATGGGCACGTTGATGCCCACGCCGAGAGTGTCGGTCCCGCAGATGACGGGAAGAAGCCCCTGCTGAGCGAGCTTCTCGACCAGCAGGCGATAGCGCGGCAACATGCCGGCGTGGTGCACGCCCACGCCGCAGCCGAGCAGGCGCTGGAGGGTCTTGCCGAAGGTCGTGGTGAAGCGCGTGCCCTTGATGGCCGCCTTAACCGCCTCGCGCTGTTCCTTGGTGCTCACGCCGTAGCTCGCGAGGGCCTGGGCGGACTTGAGCGCCGCGTCCTGCGAGAAGTGCACGATGTACAGAGGCGCGTCGCCCGCGCGCAACGCGAGCTCGACCGTGCCCTCGAGCGCCGTGTCCACGAACTCGTACGAGAGCGGCACCGGGCGCGGCGCGTCGGCGAGCACGTCGACCGGGCGGTCGGTGTGGTCGGCGAGGGTCCGCTCGATGCCCGCGGTGTCGCCCAGCGTGGCGCTCATGAGGAGGAACTGCGCGTGCGGCAGCGTGAGCAGCGGGACCTGCCAGGCCCAACCGCGGTCGGGGTCGGCGTAGAAGTGGAACTCGTCCATGGCGACGCAGCCGACGTCGCAGCGCTCGCCCTCGCGCAGGGCCTGGTTGGCCAGGATCTCGGCCGTGCAGCAGATGATGGGCGCCTCGGCGTTGATGGAGGCGTCGCCGGTGATCATGCCGACGTTCTCCTTGCCGAAGAGCTCCACGAAATCAAAGAACTTCTCGCTGACCAGGGCTTTGATGGGGGCGGTGTAGTAGGAGCGGCGGTCGGTGCACACGCTCATGAAGGCGAGGCCGAGCGCGACCATCGACTTGCCGGAGCCGGTGGGCGTGCCCAGGATCAGGTGATCGCCGGCAGCGAGGTCGAGCAGCGCCTCCTCCTGGTGGGGCCACAGCGTGATGCCGCGCGACTCGACCCAGCCGAGGAAGAGCTCGAGGGCCTCGTCCGCGGGGATATTCGGGTAGGTGTCCTCGTCCGGCCAGGGGATCAGCCGGCCGAGCGAGCCCATACCGTTCGGGCCCTCGTCCACGGGCGCCGCGCCCGCAGGCGTCGACACGCCCGAGACCGTCGCCGCGCCAGCCGCCGCGCTCGAGGCCGCCACGCCGCTCTTCTCGTCAATGCTCACCATTCGCACCTCTCGTCCGTTTTTCTGGGGACAATTCTAACAACCGCGCGGGACAACAATCCCCGCGGCGGGCTTCTTGGCGTACGATGGGTAACTCGATATTTCGCCTCGACCGCAGGAGCGCACATGTCCGAGCAGAACGACCAGCACAACGACCCCGTCTTTGACGAGGAGCAGGCCCATCTGAAGGAGCTCTACGCGAAGCTGCTGCGGATGCGCGACGACATCGCGGCCGACCTCGAGAGCAACCACGCCGGCGCGCGCCAGGACCTGCTGGACATGTCCGAGGAGGTGCGCCTCGACTTCGGCGGCGCAGACGAGACCATGGAGACCCTCGCCGCCATCGAGACCCTGAACTCCGTCATCGATGCCTACAACCAGTACCACGACTTCAACGTCGAGAAGCTCCGCCGCGTCGTGCTGCTGCTCATGCAGCCATACTTCGCCAAGGTCCGCCTGCAGATGCGCCCGGGCCGCCCCGCGCGCGACGTCTACATCGGCGCGGCCGGCATGACCGACGAGCACTCGATCCCGCTCGTCGTCGACTGGCGCAGCCCCGTGGCCGAGACCTACTACAACCAGGAGATGGGCCCGACCAGCTACGAGGTCGACGGGCGCAAGCGCACCGTCAACCTGGAGCTGCGCCGCCAGTTCGACATCGTGCGCGACAAGCTGAACATGTACTTCGACACGACCGTCGCCATCGAGGACTCGCTGCTGCTGGGCGCGCTCAAGCGCCACCACTCCGAGAAGCTCCAGGCGATCACGGCCACGATCCAGCGCGAGCAGAACCTGATCGTGCGCCACGAGGACGTGCCGGTCATGCTGGTCAACGGCATCGCGGGCTCGGGAAAGACCTCCGTCCTGCTGCAGCGCATCGCGTTTTTGCTCTACCGCGAGCGCAAGACCCTCGACCCCGACCAGGTGTACCTCTTCACGCCGAACAACGTGTTCGAGCGCTACATCGACACCGTCTTGCCGTCCATGGGCGAGGCGAACCCGCAGGTCTTCACCTGGCGCGACTTCGCCGAGGCGCAGGGCGCGGGCAACCGCGACGCCGGCGAGAAGTGCTCCCCGGAGCAGCTCGGGCGCATCGAGGAAGCGGTCCGCGACCTTGCCATCGAGGAGGCGGACGTGCGCGAGATCCGCATGAACGACACCGTGCTCCTCAAGGCGTCGCAGGTGGAGGGCGCCGTCCGCAAGTTCGAGCGCTTCGGAGCCGGGTCGCGCTTCTGCGCCCTCGTCAAGGACGAGCTCCACGAGCGCCTGAACCGCCGCTTCGCGCAGATGGCCAAGGACGACGAGGTCCAGGAAGAGGTGCTCGGCTTCGACGTCGACGAGCAGGTCCACTGGTTCGGCGAGACCGTGAGTCCCGAGGACGAGGCCGCCTGCGCCGACCTCGCGCGCCGCTACGTCGAGCAGCGCTACGCCGAGGCGCACGAGCGCATCGACGACCTGAGCTGGCTGCGCTTCGACCGCATCGGCATGCGACTGCTGGGGCAGCCCGCGCTTTCCGCGACCGAGTGGATCTACCTGCGGCTCTGCATCACCGGAGCAGGCGACAAGAACGCCCGCTACGTCATGGTCGACGAGGTCCAGGACTACACCGTGGCCCAGCTCATGGTGCTCGCGCGGCACTTCTCGCGCGCGCACTTCCTGCTTTTGGGCGATGAGCACCAGGCGATTTTCGAGGGGACGGCGACGTTCGCGCAGATGCGCGAGGTGTTCGAGGCGACGCACGGGCAGGTCGAGGAGTGCCGCCTGCTCACGAGCTACCGCTCCTCTCCCGAGATCACGGCGATGTTCACGAGCCTGCTCGACCCCGACGAGCAGATGCGCCTGACGTCGGTGCATCGCGGCGGCGTGGCGCCCGTTGTGCGCGAGTTCGCTGCCGACGACGTCGACGGCTACGTGGCTGAGCTGCGGCGCATTGCCGAGAGGGCCGCCGACGCCGAAGGCCTCACCGCCATCGTGACCGAGAGCGACCCGCGCTGCGGTTGGCTCGCCAAACAGCTGGGAGATCGCGTCGAGGTGCTCGGCAAGGACTCCGACCTGCCCAAGTCCGGCGTTGTGCTGCTGCCGCTGCGCGTGGCCAAGGGCCTCGAGTTCGACGAGGTCGTCATCCCCGACGCGCAGGCCGAGGCCTACCCCGACACGCCGCTCGCCCGCCGCCGCCTCTACACCGCCATCAGCCGCGCCATGCACCGCGTGACCGTCCTCTCGCAAGGCCCGATGACCCCGCTGCTCGCCTAGCCCTCGCCCCCGGCTTTCCGCGCCCATCCAAGGCGGATATACTGGGAGCGAAAAAACGGCGAGAGGGGATCAAATGGCAGCGGGCACGGCGATCAAGAACGTCATCTTCGACATGGGCAACGTGCTCATGCGCTTCGACGGGCCGTACTTCTCGGCCCAGTTCACCGACGACGAGGAGGACGCCGCCGCACTCAACCGCGCGCTCTTTGCGAGCCCCGCCTGGAACCTGCTCGATTCCGGCACCGTGAGCTACGACACCATGCTTCGCGTGGCGCGCGCCCACCTGGACGAGCGGCTCTGGCCGAACCTCGACGCCTGCTTCGCCGGCTGGGCCAAGTACTCCTCCCCCATCGAAGAGACGAACGCGCTCGTCCGCGAGCTCAAGGACTCCGGCTACGGCGTCTACCTGCTCTCTAATGCCGGGACGCGCATCCACGAGCAGCTCGACCACATGCCAGCCTGGGAACTCATGGACGGCGCCGTGGTCTCGGCCGAGGAGCGCATAATGAAGCCGGACCCGGCCGTCTACCAGCTGCTTTGCGATCGCTACGGGCTCGAGCCCGCCGAGTGCCTCTTTGTGGACGACAACGCGGACAACTGCGAGGGGGCGCGCGTCGCGGGCATGCGCGCCGTGCGCTACACCGGCGATGTCTCCGCGATCCGCGAGGAGCTAGCGGAGTAGGAACCGCCAGCCGACGGCGTACGTAACCAAACGGCAACTCTGTGTAACCAACATCTGTTGCGGGACGCAAAAGGCCAGTAACACAGCATCGGTAGGATTTTGGCTGGATATCCGCGAATCTACCGATGCTGGGGGCCCACATGGAGACGACCAGGGCAAAGGCTCCGTTCGACCAACGCGTGCGCAGGACCCGCGCCGCGATCAAGCAAAGCTACCTCTCGCTGTGCTCGCGCAAGCCGAGCGGGCAGATCACCGTCAAAGAAGTCATGTCGCTCGCGAACGTGAATCGCGCGACGTTTTATGCGCACTTCGCGAACCTTGAGGAGCTGACCGCCGCCATCGAGGTCGACGCCGCCGAGCACATCGAGGCGCGTTGCGAAGAAGAGTTCGCCGGCAAGGACCTCCGCTCTGCCGCGGACATCGCCTGCGCCGTCTGCGCGGCGGCGATGGGCGAGCCGGACGAGCTCAGGCGGGTCGTGTCGCACGGGTCGACCGGGCGCGGGCGCGACCTGCTGCGCGAGAAGGCGTGGTCGCGCTGGAGCGCCGCGCTGGGTGGCGGCAACAGCGAGGGTGAGGGTGCGGGCGAAGGCGAGGGCGGCGGCGCCTCCGACGAGCTGGCGTTCGACCTGCTGTTCGACGGGTGCCTCGGCGTAATCGCGGAATGGCTCGACGCCGAGGGAAGGATCGACGACGAGCAGGTCAAGGCGACGATCCGCGCAGCGGTTCAGAAGCTCGCGGGCTAGCGCCGCGATAAGTTCCCAAGCACCGCCACGGGTGTCCAAAAGCGCTGCTCCCGGTGACAGTCATTGGGAGCAGCATTTTTTGCCACCCATCAGCCAATGACTGTCACCCAGTGATGGGTGGCACAGGAAGCTGCACGCAATGACTGTCACCCAGTGATGATCGCGGAGGGTTAGAGGTCGCGCTTGGTCAGGATCTCCTGCGGGATGAGGCAGCAGTCCTCGATGACGGCCTTCGCGTACGCCGCGGCCTCGGGCGTGAGGCCGTCGCAGATCACGGAAGTGTCCCCCACCTCGAGGTTGATCTGGCCGGTCTTCTCGTTGTCGCCAGGCTCGGGGAAGCGCGCCATCGCGCGGTCGCACATGAGCTGGTAGGCGGGCGTGAACGGCTTGACCTCGAACTTTCCCTCGAGCAGCGCCTGGAGCTTGATCAGGATGTCGAGGCCGGCGCGGTCGATATCGCCCCAGTACAGGACCTCGTAGCTCTCGGCCCCGAGGGTATCGAGCAAGAGGTGCAGGCGGTTCTGCTCGAGCACGGGCATACCGCCGCCGAGCACGACGGCATGGATGCGCTCGCCGAGAATCTGGCTGACGCCGTCCTCGTACATGAGGTCGTGCACGTCGAGCCAGGGGTCGAGGTTCTCGGTCACGAGCACGCGCATGTGCTTGCGGCGGCGCGGCGCGTGGAACAGCAGGTCGGCCTTGGGCAGCGGGCGGTGGCGGATCAGGTCCTCGACGCCCATGGAGCGCAGGAGCTTGAAGCCGTCGGAGCCATACTCGAAGAACTTCTCGTCCCCGCCCATCTGGTAGGCGAGCTGGCGGCGCGTGATGTCGCCGATCATGGTGCCACTGACCAGGAACTCGTTGAGGGCAAGAAGTTCCTTCTCGTAGAGCTCGAAGGCGCCTGGGTGGGAAAGAAGCCATCCGTTCATCCAGAAACGCTGGTCGAGCTGGACGATGCGGGCGCGCAGCTCCGCCTCAGTCTGGCCGCCGCGGCGGATGTAAGGGACCTGGTCGAGCGTCCTGCCCTGCTGCTTGGGGTTGCCGCCGTTGCCGTTCTGGTTCCCGCGCCGACCGCGCCCGCGGCCGTTGCGAGAGCCTCGCGGCGCGCGGTCCTCGGGCTTCTGCTGCTCGGGTTTCTGCTGCTCGGGGGCGGGGGCGAGGGCATCGGCAGAGACAGGTGCCTCAGTGTCGGCAGGGGCATCCGCGCTTGCGGGGGAAGCCGCCGACGCGGACTCGGGTACGGAAACCGCGGGCGACTGGGGCGCCGCCGGCTTGGCCTCCGCTTGCTGTTCTCCCGATGAGATGGGCTGAGTTGCGGCTTCGGTCGCGACAGAGGGCGCGGGGTCGGCCGCGGCGTCGGCGTCGACATCGGCGTCGGCCGAGGGAACGGCTTCCTCTGCCTTGGCCTGCTGCTCGGCGGCGCGGCCGCCCTTATCGCCGACATGGCGACGGCGACGGCGACGGGCGGGCTTGGTCTCCTCGGAAGCGGTCTGCGCCTCTTCCTCGGGCTCCGCGCCCTCGCCGGAAGCGGCGGGCGTCGCGGCTTCGCCCGACGACTCCGCCCCCGGCTCCGCGCCATCTGCGTCAGCGAGCTTCTTTCCATCGTGGCCAGGCTCTTCGGGGGCCGCTGCGTCGGGAGCCGCCACATCGCGGGCGGCCGCATCGGCAGCATCTTCGCCGACGGCCGCGTCTTCCGCACTCCCCTCGGTCGCCTCGGCCACATCCGTTGCGGCCTCCTCCGCACCGAGCCGGCGCAGCTCGAACGCCTCCGGCTCGCCCTCGGCGGCCTCGACGTCGACGAGCGCGACCTCGCGAATCGCGGCCCTGAGCTCGTCTTTCTGCTTGTTGTTCTCGCCCAAGCGTCCGACGATGCGGTTGATGTCGCGCATCGTTATGACCTCGCGGGGGATCCGCACAAGCGAGCTCGCGATACTGCCCGCGTGGCTCCGCAGGTGCGCCGGAAGCGCGGCGACGAACGCCGCGGTAAGAAGGTTGATGTTGTTGCGCTCCTCTTCGGTGAGCTTTCGAGCCATAAAGAGGGTCCTTTCGATAAAAGTTCAACCGAATAATTGTACGCTATCGGCCCTGCGCTGCCGATATCCCACAAAAAGCCCCGAGGAAGCCGGTTTTCCTTGGGGAATCCGAGGGAAAGAAGGCCCAGGGCGGGCAGAATTAGGTTAAACGTTTTAACTATTCATTCCGAACGTTTACTACGTGTTTATGCCGCTCATCGCTACCTTACTCGCACTCGACACACACTCTCCATGTCAATTTACATGCAAATACCGACCACCGAGAAAAACAGGACGCACGCGTTATTTCTCCCCAACCCGGGGCGGCGCCCGCCCACAATCGACCTAACGGAACGCAGGAGGACTACGCGGCCCAGCCGCGCACGAAGGGGGAATCATCATGGCAAACCAGCAGGTAAAGAAGCTCGTCGGCGCGTATGACGCCCTGGCCGAGGCCTTGGACGACTTCGATTGGGGCGAGCCACAGCGCTGCGTGCTCGGCTCCTTCACCGTCGACGGCCGCCCCGGCGAGAGCGTCCACTCCGAGCTCGTCGGAAATGTGTGGATCGACCTGCCCGAGAAGACCCTCGGCCGCAGCCCCGTCGAGGCCGAGGTCTGCCACATCGTCGTCCCCGACACGCGCCGGGAGGGCTTCGTCGCCCTCGCGCCGATGGACATCGACGACGGCGACGGCACCTGGGCCTGGGTCGTCATGGAATAACCCTCACCGGGCGCCGCCCCTCGCTGAGTGACAGCGACTGAGTGACAGTGGATGATGTGTGTCGCAAAAAGCTGCACGCAATGACTGTCACCCAGCGAGGGTGGAGAGGAGCGGGAATGAGGATGACGAGAAGGAGCTTCGTGGGCGCGGCGACGTTCGCGGGGCTCGGGCTCGCGGGGTGCGGAGCGCGTACGTCGGCAGACAGCAACGACGCCGCCGCGACCTGGGTCGTCACGGAGGACGATGGCCTCGATTGTCTCACCATGGAGGTCTCCGGAGGAGCCGTCGTGGCGATGACCGGCGATGGATGGGCGCCACGCGACGGCTTCATCCAGCTGCAGCTCGGCGGCGGGTCCATCCCCGGACAGGAGATCGAGTCGGCGACCAGCGACGGCTCCGCGCTGACCGTGCGCCTCAAGACCGACGACGGCCCCTCCACGCTCGACCTCGTGCTCACCGAGTACCGCCTCGAGCCGCCCGAGGGTTTCTCGCTAGATCGGATCGAGTCCGTCGCCGTCGACTACGGCGACGGAAAACCGCAGGAGCTCGAGCGGGCATACAAGTAGCCCGCCGGCCCATCGGAACAAACCCGCCGGCGCACCCATGCCGCCGCCCCGTGCGCCGGCGCCCTACAGCCGCACGACCTCGTCATCGCCATACGTCGTGCACCCTGCGCGCCCGTGCTCCTTGTTGAAGTACAGCGCGGCGTCCGCGTCCTTGTACAGGCTCTCGCCGGGATTCTCCCGGTCCGTGAAGGCGACGCCCACGCTCAGCGAGACCGGCGGCAGCCCTGAGTCCGGGTCCGGGTCCGCGAGCTGTTCGTTTATGGCGACGACCTTGCTCTCGATGGTATAGGCGAGGTCCGTCGTCATCTCGACCATGATCACGGCGAACTCGTCGCCGCCGATGCGGCACACGTAGTCGACGTTGCGGAACGCGTTGAGCAGCAACGTCGCCACGAGCTTGAGGATCTTGTCGCCCGCGGCGTGCCCGTGCCCGTCGTTGACCTGCTTGAACGTGTCGACGTCGCACAGGGTCAGCGCGAACGGCCGGTCCCCCGCCTCGAAGGCGGCGAGAAGCTTGTCGAACGCCCCGCGGTTCAGCAGCCCCGTCAGGCCATCGTGCTCGGCCTGGTACTTGATCACGCGCTGGATCTCCTTGTTTTGCGTGAACACGCGGTTGTACGTGCGCGTCAGGACCTTGAGCTCGGCCGCGCCCTCCTCGGGCAGCAGCGAGCCCTCCTCGATCTTCTCGTTGAACCGGAGCAGCGGGCGAACCATGAGCCTAAAGAGCGCGAAGCACATGAGCACCGTCAGGAGCACGAACGCCGCGACGCTCACGCCGAGGTGCATGAACGAGACCTGGAACGCGTTCGCCGAGCTGATCTGCCGGTTGTTCATCTTTGACACCAGCGCCTGGCTGCACACGAGCATGTTCTGGTTGATCTGCGCGCACATGTCGAGGTACGGCTCGTTCGAGAGCAGATCGATGGCCTTATCGGCCTTCTCGTCACCGGAAAGAGACTCGTCCTCCGCGCTGAGCTGGGTTTCCCTGACCCTGGTCGGCCACGCTTGCGCCTCCTGCCCGCTCGACTCCATGGCGAGCCGCATCGCGTAGACGTCGGTCGTCGAAAGGCTCATCGTGCGGTCCATCGCGAGCTGCATGGTGTCGACGGCGACGTTGCCCACAGTGCCCGCGCCGAGGTCGTCGAGGACATTGCCGCGCTGGTTTACCAGGTCGAGCTCGTCGAAGTAGAGGTTCGCGTATGTGCGGTCCCGGGTCATCACCGCGAGCTTGGCTTCCTCGGCGAGGTAGTCGAAGCTGCTCTTGAGCTGCGCGACGGAGTTCTCGGCCGTCACGTACTTCTTTGAGGTCCTGACGACCTCCTGGAACTGGTCGCGGACGGCGACGAAGCTCGCCATGCACAGGGCAGCGAGGACGAGCGTGGCGAGGATATTCAGCAGGCTCAGGCTCTGGACGCGCACACCCCTCGATTGACCCCGCGCCATGTGAGCTCACGCACCTTTGGCTATCCGCCGCTTTGTCACGGCAGAATAAAGCCGCTGTTGTTCAACATACGCACTCTGCGAGCAACGCGAAGCGAAAACTCTGGTGAACGGCGGCTATTGGCGGCGCGGCGGTCTGACATATTCGGTACGAAGCGGCATTTCCCGCGGCATCGAGGGAAGCCGAGGCTATTTACTGCGCTCGAAGCCCCCACGCTCCACCGCCCCGCCGTCGGCGGAAAGCGTGCGGCGGGCAATGTAGATGGGCCGTCCCTTGCCCTCAAGGTAGATCCGCGCGAGATACTCGCCGATGATGCCCAGCGTGAGGAGCATGAGCCCGCCCAGCAAAAGGATCAGACAGACGATGGTGGGATACCCGTTCGGCGTGTTGTGCAGCCCATAGGTGTCCCACAGCACAAAGAAGATGTACACAACAGCGGCGAGCGACGAGAGAGTGCCCACCACTGTCGCCAGCTTGAGCGGCACCGTCGAGAAGGCGAAGATCCCGTCGATGGCATAGCCCATGAGCTTGCGAAGTGACCACTTGCTGGTTCCGGCGGCCCGCGGGGCGGGCTCGTAGGCGAAGGGCACGGTGTTGAAGCCCACCCAGGCAAAGAGTCCCTTGCTGAAGCGGTGGTACTCGGGCATCGAGACGAGCGCGCTCGCGACGTCTTTGGTGAACACGCGGAAATCGGACGCCTCGGGGATCATGTCGGCGCATCCCTCGGTCGTCGCTCGGAACACGCGGTAGAACCGACGCTTAAGCGCCGCCTGCAGCCTGCCCTCGTGGCGCTCGCTCTGGTAAGCCGCCACGCAATCGGCGTCGGGACGCGCGAGCAGCTCGCGGTACATGGCCAAAAGCGTCTCGGGGTCCTGCTGCAGGTCGGCGTCCATGATGCCGACGACGTCGCCGCCGGCGTGCTCAAGACCCGCGAGGAGCGCGGACTCCTTCCCGAAGTTGCGCGAGAAGCTCACAGCGCGAACGTGCGGGGCGCTCCCGGACGCCGCGAACTCGGAGATGAGCCCCCAGGTACCGTCTTTGCTGCCGTCGTCGACGAGGACGAGCTCGTAGTCAAGCCCGGCACCGCCGAAAACCGAGGTCGCGCGGTCGAACAGCAACGGGAGGCACTCCTGCTCGTTGTAGCAGGGGACGATCACCGACAAATCCATGTGGCCTCCAAGTTGGGCGTGCTGTGTCGAAGGGACCCGGTGCGGGGCCCGGTGAGGGTATACCCCCTCTCCTTCTATATACTAGCTGGTTAAGACTTCGCGCCATTCAAGGCACACATCGAAGAGCCACCGAGGAGAGCCCCACCGCATGTCCGTCATCTTTACCGCCGATGATTTCGGCATCACCCCTGAACAATCGCGCAGGATTCTTGAGTGCTCGTCAATGGCGCCAGGGGGCAAGGGGCTCCTCTCCTCGGTGTCGGTCTTGGCGACCTCTCCCCGATTCGAGGAGTGCGCGCCGCTGCTCGACGCCTGCTCCGACGAGCTGAGGATCTCGGTGCACCTCAACTTCGTGGAAGGGCCTTGCGCCGCGAACCCGGAAGACCTGCCCCTGCTCGTGGACGAGAAGGGCTTCTTTAAGCTCGGCTACGGAGGCCTGCTCGCCGCCTCGGTCGGGCCGCGGTCGGCGGAGCTCGAGCGCGAGCTCACGCTCGAGGCGAAGGCCCAGGCGGCCCGAATCGTCGCGCGCTTCCCCCGAGCGGCGCGGCACCTGTGCCTCGACGGACACCAGCACACGCAGCTGATCCCCGCCGTCTTCCGCGCCATGCTCGCGACGGCGGCAGACCCCGCCTACAGCCTCGAGTACCTGCGGATCCCCGTGGAGCCGGCAGGGCCGGCGCGCGCCGCGGGAGTCGCGGCGAGCGTGAAGCCCGTCAACTGGGTCAAGCACGCCCTTCTGGGCACGCTATGGTCGCGCGACCGCCGTATGCTCGAGGCATCGGGGCTCGGGCCCTACGAAGATCGCTCCGCGGTGTTCTCCGGAGTTCTGTTCTCCGGCCAAATGGACAAGGCCCGCGTGTCCGCCGTGCTCCCCGGCCTCGCGGAGGAAGCGCAGCGGCGCGGTATGGGCCTCGAGCTTTTGTTCCACCCCGGTCGCGTGGACGCGCCGGAGCACTGCCTCAATCCCAGCCTTCCCGGCTTCGTCGAGTTCTCGTGCGGAGAGGGGCGCGACATCGAGCACGAGGCGCTCCGCTCCGCGGAGCTCGCCGCCGCCTTCGGCGCCCTCCGCGATGAGCACGGGGCGGTCGCATGAGGGATTGGCTGATTCGACGACGCGGCTACGAGTACCTCGCGGCGCCGCTCGTCGCGCTTTTGGCCCTATGCGCCGCGTTCGCGGGCCGCGGCATCTACCCGTTCGACAACCTCTCGGTCGCCATCTGGGATATGGACATCCAGTACGTTGGCCTCTTTGGCTGGCTGTCCAACGTGCTGCGCGGCCAAGGCTCGCTCGCGTACTCGTGGGGCGCGGGCATGGGAGAGGGGATGGCGGCGACGTTCGCCTACTACCTCTCGAGCCCCTTCAATCTGCTCGCCGGCCTCTTCGATGCCGGGGACGCCCCTCGACTCCTGAGCTGGCTCACCCTGCTCAAGCTCTCGTGCGCATCGCTGACCTGCTATTCGTTCCTCCGCGCGCGGCATCGGCCGGGGACGGTCCATGTGCTGCTGGGAGCATGCTACGCGTGCTGCGGCTGGGCCGTCGCCCAATGCAGCAACATCATGTGGCTCGACGGCCTGATCATGCTCCCGCTCGTGGCGCTCGGCGTCTGGCGCCTCGTGAACAAGGGCTCGTGCCTCACGCTGTTACTCTCCGTCGCCGGAGCCGTGGTGTTCAACTGGTACAGCGGCTACATGGATTGCGTATTCGCGGTCGCGTACTTCTTTGCCCTGTGGCTCGCGCTGCCCCGCGGGCAAAGGCGCGTCTCATGCGGGCTGCGCTTCGGCGCGACGATGCTGCTCGGCGTCGGGGCGAGCGCAGCGCTGTTCCTGCCGGCAGTGCTGGGGCTCCTGGGCACCAAAGAGGGCGGAGCGTCCATGTCCGACGGCTTCCTGCGCCTGAGCATGGCGTGCAACCCGATGAAGGTCGCCGGGGGGCTGTGCGTCTCGGCGACGCCGTCGAGCGACTGGGACGTCACGCCCGCGCTCTACTCGGGAGAGCTCGCGACCGTCCTCGCAGGCGCCTATCTGCTCGACTCCCGGTCGCCGCGAAGGGATCGCGTCTGCGGCGGGGCGCTGCTGGCGTTCATGGCGGTCTCGATGTGCTTCTTGCCCCTCGACGTCATGTGGTCGAGCTTCAAGCCGGCGACCTCCTACTTCTTCCGCTATTCATATGTGTTCTCCTTTGTGCTCGTGATCCTAGCGGCACGGGGGTGGGCCGCGCTCCGCGGGCGCGACGACGCCGCGCGGAGGCGACTCGCCCGCAGAGGGGCGTTGGCCGGCGCGGCGGTCGCGGGGGCGGGCATCGCTGCATACGCCGCCTACAAGCACGAACTTCTTGTTGAGCCGTGGGCCGTCGCCGCCACCTTCGCACTGCTCGCGGCCTACGCCGTGCTCGCGCCCCGGGCAGTCGCCCCAGCGGCAAAGAAGGACGCCGGGCGCGGGGCCCACGCGGCGCTTTTAGCCATAGCTGTCCTCGTCGTGGCCGAGCTCGGCGTCAACGCCTGGTCGGTCTTCGGCCACTACGGCCGCGACGCGGACGACTGGGGCAGCTACATCGGCTCGCTGCAGGCCGCCTGCGACGAGGTGCCCTCTGGGGATGCCGGCCTGCGCATGGCGCGCGTGGGCGTGAGCTTCCGGGATCATGTGACCACCACAGAGAGCTTCGTCGCCGGCCTGACCGGCCCTTCCGAGTACACCTCGACGATGGGGGCTCCCATGGCCGACCTCTTCTCGCGCCTGGGGTATTGCGGCACGAACGAGGTCTTCGGGTATTACAGCAACAGCGCCATGAAACTCAGCGACTCCCTACTCGGCATCCAGTTCACGATGGCGCCCGAGGGCTCGATGGACGGGCAGCCCGCCGCAACCGCCGAGGTCGGCGGACGTCCTGTGGGCATTTGGGAGAACGATTCGGCGATGCCCTTCGCATACGGAATCCGCGCAGGGGCCGGCGGCAACGTGTGGCCCGAGGCGTCCTTCTCGTGCACAGACCTGCTCGAAAAGACCGGTTTCCGCGACCAATGGAACGGATACGCCCTGGTAAAGGACCCGTTCTCTAACCAAGAGGCCATGCTCGGCGATATGTGCGGGCAGGACGCGTCAAGCGTTTACCGAAGCGCGAAGATCGAGGAGAGCGAAGGCGCCGAGGCCGCCGGCGAGAGAACTTGGCGCGTGACGACGGCCGTCGACGGGCCTCTTTACCTGTACCTCCCCGTCATCAGCGCGGTGCGACAGAGCATGAACGTCTATGTGAACGGGAGCTTCGCCTCGTCCGTCGGGAACAACTTCGACGCAGGGGCGATGCTGCTCGGCTCCTTTACCGCCGGCGAGACCATCGAGGTGACGGTGCGGCCGAGCGGGCGGCCGAGCTATACCGTGAGCGGCAGGAGCGCAGAGGAACTCGCGCACGAGGCGCTCTTTGGCCCGGAGACCGACGACGCGATCGCCGCGGCATCGCTCGACGAGCCCGAGTCCGAGCGGCTCCGTGGCATGCTCGACACGAAGGCGGCGCAGGTCACGGACTTCGATGACGGCCATGTCGCGCTTTCGTGCTCTGCCGGGGAGGCGCAGACCCTCTTTACCGCGATTCCGTACGATGCCGGTTGGCACGCGACCGTGGACGGCGCGCCAGCAGAGATCCGCTGCCTGTACGGCGGCGTGGTCGGCATCGACCTCGGAGCCGGCGAGCATACGGTCGAGTTCGCCTACGAGACGCCGGGGCTCGGGGCGGGCTTCGCTGCCACGGCGGCGAGCATCGCCGTGTTCGCTCTTTGGCGCGCAGGAGAGAAACGTAGGTCGCGCCGCTCGTAACAGGCCGGCCGCCGCCGCAATAGCCCCGGTGAGGGCATCGCTGCGAGGCTCGACCGCCTCCGAGGCCTCTCCCCTGAAAACGAGCTGGCCCAGTGCCTCCGTTCCCCTTGCTCGCCGCCCGCTCGCGGAAGTGCTGCGGCCGCGATGCGATGCATCAGGTATGCTCCGAGCGAGGGGGTCCCATGAGCACAAAGAGCGTCGACATAGCCTCAGGCGCGACCCCGGGCAAGAAGGGCCCGGGGCGCTTCGATGACCTGAGCCTCGAGGAGCTCGTGGCGCTTCTTGACGAGCAGGACCCCGCCCCCGCGCCCGCGCGCAAGCGGTTCAGGGGCAGACCAGCGCCCACACCCGCGACCGCTCCCACGCCCGCGTCCGACGACGACTGGTCGCGCATCTGCGCCGAGTGGGGCGTCGACCCCGAGGCGAAGGCCTGACGCCCGGCGCTGCCCAGCGCGCAGCGCCCGCAGAGCAGACATGCGGGCAGTGTCTCGGCGAGCCCGGCCCGCCGCGCCCCAGCAGGTCCCGCAGCCCCTACCGCTTCGACCCGCGCGGCCCGAGCGTCGGCCGGTGCATCGGCTTCTCCATCTGTCGCCTAAGCGCGTCCGCCGGCGCAGAGACGTCGATCCCCAGCAGCGCGTGCCCCAGCCACAGGAAGGCGACCAGCACCAGAAGCGGGATCACGCACGAGGTGACGATCATCACCACCGCGCCCTCGATGAGGTTGTTGACCCGCGCAACGACGCTGTCGGTGATGGATTGGGCCCCGTTGGCCAGAGCCTCGCCCGCATCGGTCACCATGTCGATCAGGGAATCCAGGAAGCCTTTGTTCTCGTTCTTCTCGCCCTCGGGCACCTGGTCCTGGCCTTGGTCCTGGTTCGCCGCCGCGTCGGTCTCCGCCTGCTCGATCGACGACTGGTACATGGAGCCGACGCGCTCGGTGACCCACACGCTCGTCGGGACGAGGAAGAGCAAGACGGCCACCACGACCAGGACGCGGGTGCCCGCGACCCGCATGACGCGGCTCGTGCTGAGGTTGTTGTGCATGAGCAGCGCCGCGCAGAACAGCCCGAGGGCAAGGGGAATTAGTGCTGAGGTCCCGCCGGCCGTCGGCAGGCCGGATCTCGCGACGAGGACGGTCGTTCATGGCGTTTTCTCCTTGGATGCTTTGGTGGATGCTCGGGTTGGTTCAGCGGGCCGGCACGGCTCGCCCGCGGAACGTGGACGCGATCTCAGCGTTGAGCTCATTGTCCTCGGCCATGAGCAGGTTCATGCCGGCGAGGTCGACCTGCGGCTGGGCGGGCTTCTTTGCGGCACGCGCGTCGCTCCCAGCGCCTCCGTCCGCACAAAGAAGCCCGTCCCCCGCGCCCTCGCCGCCGGGCGCCTGCGCGACCTCGAACGGGATCGTGATCTGGAAGGTCGAGCCCTCCCCGACCCGGCTCGAAACCTCGATGGTGCCGCCCATGGCGTCGACGAGCTTCTTTGCGATGGACATGCCGAGGCCCGTGCCCTCGTAAGAGCTGCGCGCGCCCGGCGATTCCTGGGTGAACGGCTCGAAGATGCGCGCGAGGAACTCCGAGCTCATGCCGATCCCCGTGTCCGCGATGGTCCAGCGGCAGACCGCTCTGCCGTTCTCGTCGAACCAGTCGTCGAAGGTGGTCGTGATCTTGCCGCTGGGACGGTTGTACTTGATGCAGTTGCTATAGATATTGATAAATATCTGGCGCAGGTGGAGCGCGCCGCGGTCTCCATCTTTTGGCGGCTCGCGCGGGCGAGCTCCGCGTCGTCAGGGTGGTCGCAGCTGATCCTGAGCAGGCCGAGAATGCCGTTCAGGGGCGTGCGCATGTCGTGGCTTATGCGGCGGAGGAAGTCGGTCCTCGCCCGCGCCGCGCGGTCCGCCTTGGCGAGCGCGGCCTCGAGCTCCTCCTGGTGCTTCTTTTCTGCGGCGACCGTGTCGTCGATATCCACGAAGACGCCGATGGCGGTGTGGGCGAGGCTGTTCTTGTCGCGGCGGAACTTCGCGGCGTCGCGCACCCAGACGTAGCGGCCCGACTTGGTCCGAATCCGGTACGCGATGTCATAGGGCATGGCCCCGGTCCGTGCGATGGAGCGGGGTGCCTTCGCCGACGAGGCGGCTACATCCGCGGAAAACTACCGCACGAGCTCCATGCGCAGCAGCGGGTACGGCTCACCCTGGTCGTCGGTCTCGAGGCGCTCGACCGTTCGGAACCCGCGGGCCTCGTAGAAAGCGACCGCCGTCGGGTTCTGCTCGTTCACCGTGAGCTCGCGGACGCCGAGCGCGTCGATGCCGTGCCGCAGCAGGGCGCTGCCGATCCCATGCCCGCGCAGACCGGCGTCGACGAACAGCATCTCGAGCATCGGGCCGTTCGCGCCGAGAAACGCGAGCGGGCGGGCAGCGTCATAGGCGACGACCAGGTGCTCCACGCCGAGGATCGCCTGGGGAACGTAGCCTTTGATCCTCTCGACGTCCGCGCCGGACAGGAAACCGTGCGAGACGCGCACCGAGCACTCCCATACGCCCACCAGCTGGTCGATGAGCTCCCGAGGGCGGTCGTTCGGCTCGGTTATCTTCATGCGGAGGTCCCTTCGGTTGGGTGGGTGACGCGATTATCCCTTATGGCGAGGGCAAGTGCGGCGGCAAGAAGCGCGGTCGGTCGTGGGCGGCGGTCGGCAGCGATCCGCGCCGGGGGGGCTAGACCTATCACCATGCGTTTGTTTTTCTCACTCGCCGCGCAAAACCGCAGGTATTATTTATGCGGGCTTCTTCAAATCAAACAACTGGTGAAAGGTTCTGTACCCAACGCCGCCATATTTACCCAACCATAGAAGGGTGGCAACCATGCAAAGCACTGTTATTCCCACCGTTATCCTCATAGCGTTCTACGCTGCCGTCCTCGCAGCGTACTTCGGCTCGATCCGCTACCTAGTGGACATCATCCAGATGAAGGGCTACCCCGTCCAGAAGCGCTGGCCTTTTTATTTCATCGGCGTCTTTGCCACGCCGATTATTCTGGGGCTCATCGCCTGCGCGATCCCCGACAAGTCGTGATCGAAGCGCGGGGGCCGAATCCGTAGTACACCGATAGTACACCGGCAAAAAAGTAGGGACCCTCTCGGGTCCCTACCAGGCAATTTATGGTCGAGGGGCAGGATTTGAACCTACGACTTTCGGGTTATGAGGGACCTCAAGTTGGCGAACCAGACGGGAATGCAAAGAAACGCTCGTCTCGGCCACCCCTTCTCAACAGGCAAATAGAGGAAAAGGGAGAAACCCCCGTCCGCCCGCATTCCGCCTGCCCTATGGTCGATAGGACCAAAGTAGGACCATTCCAAGACCACGAGGGCGAAACGATGCGGAACTACTCAAGCGGTTACGTGACCAAGCACGGAAACACCTGGCGCGCAGTCATCAACTGGCAGGAAGACGGCAACCAAAAGCGCCTTGTAAAAAACACCGGAGTCCGCTGCTATGAAGACAGAACTGAGCGCGGCGCAGACAAGGCGACCCGGGACAACCGCGGCAAGTCCCTGGCTGAGACCGTGCTACGCGACTGGCGCAACAAGCTCATCGCCCAGGACGCCGCCGAGCAGATAGTCCCCGCATCCACGTTGCCGGTCTCCGACTACGTAAGGGACTACATATGCAACAAGGAGCGATCCGGGACGGTCAAGGACGTGACGACGCGGGGCTACCGCTCGCACCTGAGGCACCTCATAGGCACCGATCTCGGCGCGAAGCAAATGGGCGACGTGGGACATGAGGACATCACGCGCTGGGAGCAGGACCTCGCCAGCGACGGAATGGCCCCCACGATCCTCTCGCACACCCACGTCTTCCTCAAGCAGGTCTTTGCCCGGGCTCGAAAGCTCGGTGACATCAGCAGCAATCCGTTCGACCTCGTGGAGGCGCCAAGGCGGAGAGGCAAGCCCATCAACGCGCTCCCGCCGTCCGAGATCTCCCGCCTCCGCCACTCCCTGGACGGCCTCGGCAGCACGCCGCTCGCCACCGGCGCGTCCATCGCGCTGAAGACCGGCATGCGAGTCGGCGAGATATGCGCCCTGCGCTGGCAGGACGTCGACCTGGAGTCCAGCGTCATCCACGTCAGCCACGCCCTCACGCGGGTCCGGGGCCATTACGAGCTCGCTTCGCCCAAGACGGCGACGTCAGTGAGGGCGATACCGTTCGGCGGCAGCCTCAAGGAGGTCCTGTTGCTTCGCGGGGACGCCATGAGGTCGGAATGCGAGGAGCTTGGCGCGGACTGGTCGGACGGCCTCTTCGTCATCGGCCCCACGACCAGCAGAACGTGGAAGAGCCCCCAGGGGCTGAGCCGGTAGTGTCGGGAAAGTTGATGTAGCGCCCGATCCGAAGCGAGTCTGCCCGGCGCCCGGGAACCTGGAATACGTTTGATATCCTATGCCGCCTCGACCCTGCCCGCAGGCTCGAGGCCGGGCTCGAGCATCTTCCTGGCCTCGGCCTCGAGCCGCGCCCAGTCGACCTTCCCGTCGGTTCCGCGCCCGCGCCCCTCGTCGTAGAGCTCGTTCATCCCCGCCCCCGAGAAGTACCTGGACCCCTGCCATATCTCGTCCTGCTCGCACATGACCGCGCCGGCGAGCCTCGCCGGCGATGCCGTCGGGGGGAACACCTGCACCACGCGCGGTCTGCGCTTTATCTCCCTGTTCGCCCGCTCCTGCACGTTGTCGGCGCGCAGGCGCTTGCGGTGCGACGGCGGGAGGTGTTGATGTTCACTAAGAATTGGTCCTCGTGGTCACGGTTTTCTGAGCACCGTGGTCACGAATAATTGAGCAGTTTGATCAAGCGGGTCGCGTCCCGGGGCCAGGGGCGCGGCCCTCGCCGTATGGTTTCCCCGGGCGGCAACTTTGGCGAGCCCGCCCGGGAAGGATGGAGGAGATGACCGTGCCCCTGGACGTAAGGAATGATATACGCTCGATGGACGCCGACGGCGTGCCGAGGGCGGAGATCGCGAAGAGGCTGCGGGTGAGCCGCAACACCGTCGCGAAGTACGCCGACATGGAGGACATGTCGCCGGAGCCCCCGCTGCCCGAGCGGCGGCGGAGGCCCGCGCTCGAGGGCCACGAGACCTGGGTCGAGTCGGTGCTCGAGGCCGACCTCGGGGCGCCCCGCAAGCAGCGCCACACCGCCAAGAGGGTCTTCGACAGGCTCGTCGACGAGCGGGGCTACGAGGGGTCCTACTCGACGGTCCGCAGGTTCGTGCTCGACTGGCGGCAGGCGCGGCCGGCGGGCGGCGGCGAGGGCTACCTGGAGCTCGAGTGGCCGGCGGGGACCTGCCAGGCCGACTACGGCAACTTCCGCGCCGTCATCGCCGGCGAGGAGCTCGACCTCAAGCTGCTGACGGCGACGCCGCCGCGCTCGAACGACCGCCAGTGCGTCGCGGCGCGCTCGCAGGCGTCTGAGTGCATGTGCGCGGGGCTGGCCGAGATATTCGGGCGCTGGGGGCGCGCCCCCAGGGTGATGGTCCTCGACAACGCCACCGAGGCGGGCAGGATGGTCCGCGGCGAGGTCACCGAGTCGAGGCTGTTCTCGCAGTTCAGGGCCCACTACCGCTTCGAGGCCAGGTACTGCAACCCCTACTCCGGCAACGAGAAGGGCTCCGTCGAGAACGCCGTGGGGTTCCTGCGGCGCAACCTCTTGGTCCCGGTCCCGTCCTTCGGGTCGATGGAGGAGCTCAACCGCCACCTCGCCGCGGGGTGCGCCGGGCTCAACGCCGCCTCGCGCGCCCGCGACGGCAGGCCGACGCCCGAGGCCCTCGCCGACGACCTCGCCGAGATGCGCGCGCTGCCCGGCGTCCCCTTCGACGCGGTGCGGTGGGTGCCGGCCAAGGCCGACAAGCGGGGCTACGTCACGGCGGCGGGCCGCGAGTACGTGGCCGGGCCGGCCTGGCACGACAGGAGGCTGCTGGTCGGGCTGCGGGCCGGCACGGTGGAGATCCTCGCCGACCGCGGGCGCAGGGTGGCCGTGCTGCCCAGGGCGTTCGGCGAGGGGCCGGCCGTGCGCAACCCGGCCTCGCTCGTGCCGGCGCTCGTCGCCAGGCCGCGCGCGTTCGGCGAGTCGACGATCAGGAGGGACATGCCGGCCGGCCTCGTCGACGGCATCGACCGCATGGACGCGGCCGGGAGGCGCAGGGCCCTCAGGGCGATCGGGCGGGCGAGCGGCGCGTCGGGGTTCGCGGCGGCCTGCGAGGCGGCGCTCAGGGTCGTCGAGGGCGGCCGCGTCCCCGACGACGC
>QAKZ01000075.1 GCA_003150175.1 Coriobacteriia bacterium | reverse complement strand
GACATCGAGTTCACCATCGAGCAGGGCAAGCTCTGGATGCTCCAGACCCGCGTCGGCAAGCGCACCGCCATGGCTGCTCTGGCCATTGCCATGCAGTTCGAGGCCGAGGGCGCCATCTCCAAGGAGGAGGCCGTCATGCGCGTGGCGCCGGAGCAGCTCGACCAGCTCCTGCACCCGCAGTTCGACCCGAAGGCCGACTTCAAGGTCCTGACCAAGGGCATGAACGCCTCCCCGGGCGCCGCTGTGGGTAAGGTCGTCTTCTCTGCCGATGAGGCCGTCCACTGCGCCAACAAGGACCAGCCCTGCATCCTGGTCCGCTGGGAGACCACGCCCGACGACCTCAAGGGTATGGTCGCGGCCGAGGGCATCCTCACCTCCCACGGCGGCAAGACCAGCCACGCGGCCGTCATCGCCCGCGGCATGGGCGCCCCCTGCGTCTGCGGCGCCGAGGCGCTGAAGATCGACGCCAAGGCCAAGGAGGTCGTCGTCTCCGGCACCGACGTGGTGCTCCACGAGGGCGACATCATCTCCATCAACGGCACGACCGGCGACGTCATTCTGGGCGCCGTGCCCCTGGTGCGCCCCGAGCTCACCGGCGATCTCGAGACCATCCTCGAGTGGGCCGACGCCGTCCGCTCCGATGCCTCCCGCGGTCGCAACATCGGTGTCCGCGCGAACGCCGACAACCCTGAGGACGCCAAGCTTTCCCGCGACTTCGGCGCAGAGGGCATCGGCCTCGACCGCACCGAGCACATGTTCCTGGGCGACCGCAAGGAGATCATCCAGTCCTTCATCCTCGCTGAGCGCACCGGCGCCAAGCAGCAGGCCCTGGGCCAGCTCCTCAAGGTCCAGACCGACGACTTCCTCGGCATGTTCGAGGCCATGGACGGCAAGACCGTCATCGTCCGCCTGCTCGACCCGCCCCTGCACGAGTTCCTGGACAACCCGCGCGACGCCGCCGTCGAGCTCGCGCACGCCGAGGCCCGCGGCGAGTCCGACATCCAGCTCAAGGCCCGTCGCGACATGCTCGCCCGCCTCGACTCCTTCCAGGAGGCCAACCCCATGCTCGGCCTGCGTGGCTGCCGCCTCGGCATCGTGTACCCCGAGCTGACCGAGATGCAGGTCCGCGCCATCGCCGGCGCTGCCGCCCACCTCAAGAAGCGCGGTCTCGACCCCAGGCCCGAGATCATGGTCCCGCTCGTCTCCACGGTCGAGGAGCTCAAGGTCGTCCGTGAGCAGATCGAGACCGTCATCGCCTCCGTCTCCGAGCAGACCGGCGTCGACCTCAACATCCCCGTCGGCTGCATGATCGAGATTCCGCGCGCCGCGGTGACCGCCGACGAGATCGGCAAGTACGCCGACTTCTTCTCGTTCGGCACCAACGACCTTACCCAGATGGGCTTCGGCTTCTCGCGCGACGACGTCGAGAGCGCCTTCATTCCGCAGTACCTGTCCAAGAAGATCCTGAAGACCAACCCCTTCGAGACCCTCGATGCGGGCATCGCCAAGCTCGTCAAGCTCGGCGTGGAAGGCGGCCACGAGGCCAACGACAAGATCATCTGCGGCGTCTGCGGCGAGACCGGCGGCGACCCGGACTCCATCCAGATGTACTACGACCTCGGCCTCGACTACGTGTCCTGCTCGCCGTACCGCGTGCCCATCGCGCGCCTCGCGGCTGCCCAGGCCAAGATCAAGTCCAACGGCGGCGCGCAGAAGCTCGCCTAGGCTTTGACCTGAGTTGATTCGGTAGGGAGGGGAGCCCGAGCGGCTTCCCTCCCTTCTTTTTGTGCGAGGATGAACCCCACGATCGTCATGCGTCGACGAAAGGACAGATCATGGGAAAGAAGAACGGCTCGGGCGCCGGCGCCTACGTCGCGCTCGCGGTCTCGGCCCTTTTCGTCGCCGGTTGCGCCCTCGCGTTCTGGTTCGTCGCCACAGGGAGGCTCAAGGCGAGCGGGCGGCAGGCGGAGCCCGCGGCCACCGCCGCCGATCCCGCGGGCACCGGCGTGCCCGCGCCCAAGGCCTTCTCGGAGTACTCGTGGGACGAGCTCTCCCAGATCGCCCGCATGATCTCGGCTGCGGCCGACGACGCGGCGGGCCTAGAGGTCGCGCGCGAGTACGGGATCGTCGGCGCCGACGGCGCCATCGCCGACTGCGTCCGCCCGATCGAGCTCACCGACGGCCACGTCGTTACGTGCCGCGTCGTCGGCGCGCGCGCGGACGAGCTGGCGGACGGGTCGGGCAAGGCGGGCCTCACCTTCATGACCTCGCCGCTCTCGCGCAGGGGTATGAACGACGAGGACACGAACCTCGGCGGCTGGGAGTCGAGCCGGCTGCGCGCATGGCTTGCTGCCGACAGCCTCGCCCTGCTGCCGCAGGAGCTCTCGTCCGGCGTCGTCGAGGTCTCGAAGACGACCAACAACACCGGCACGGTCAAGGGCGGGGACTTCGACGTCCTCACCTCCACGGCCGACAAGCTCTGGGCCTTCTCGGCCTCCGAGGTGTACGGCGACGTCACCTGGTTTGCCCAGGAGTACGGCGACAAGCCCATCGCGAACACCGGCTACGTCGACTTCGCCCCCTACGATCGCCTGCTCTGTTCCGAGGGCGCGCAGTACGCCTACTTCGCCGAGCAGGGCGTCCGCGACCGAGCGTCCTTCTCGGCGCTCGAGGGGGCCGTGGGGAGCATGGGCGGCAACTGGTGGCTGCGCACCCCGTACCCGGCGAGCCTCGTCGGCGTCGAGGACTCCTGCTTCTACCAGGTCATGGCGAGCGGATACCCCTCGACCGTCCTGCGCGCGTCCGAGGAAAACGGCGTCGTGGCAGGTTTTTGCCTTTAGTTGTGAATTTTCTTGATGTGCGGCCGCCTCTCGTTTATAGTTTCTCCTTGTGTGTAAGCCTATGTGCCGCTCGCAGACAGCGTCGGCACCTCTAGAGAGACAAGGAACAACTATGGACTACATCCGCGCTATCGAGCGTCAGCAGATCCGCGAGGACATCCCCGAGGTTCGCCCTGGCGACAACGTCAAGGTTCACTACCGCATCATCGAGGGCGACCGTCAGCGTGAGCAGGTCTTCCAGGGCGACGTCATCCGCATGAGCGGCGAGGGCGCCCGCGAGACCTTCACTGTCCGCAAGATCTCCTTCGGCGTCGGCGTCGAGCGCACCTTCCCGCTTCACAGCCCCAAGATCGCCAAGCTCGAGGTTGTCCGCCACGGTGCCGTCCGTCGCGCCAAGCTCTACTACCTCCGCGACCGCATCGGCAAGGCCGCTCGCATCCCCGAGAAGCGCTAGTTCTTCGGTATTTGAGTTGTTCAGGGCCGTCCCTCGGGGCGGCCCTCATTGTATCGAGAGGTACCCATGCCCGACCACGCACCGCACGCCTCGACCGCGAAGGAGATCGCGGCGCTTCTTTCCGATGCCCCCGACGACGAGGCGCGCGCACTCATAAAGCGCTACTCCGACGACCCGCGAAAGCAGGTTCAGCGCGCGGTCGCCTCCGCGCAGAAGCGCGTCGAGCGCGACGCGGCGGAGCACGACCGCGTTCGCGGCATGTACGAGCTGCAGCGCGAGCTCGGGGGCGACGGGCTGGTCCTCGGCGTCGACGAGGTCGGGCGCGGCTCGATCGCGGGCCCCCTCACGGTCTGCGCGGTCGCGCTGCCCTACGACCCCATGATCTGGGGCATCAACGACTCCAAGCAGCTGACGCCCGCGAGGCGCGAGGTCCTCGCCGCGAAGATCGCCGACGCGGCGCTGGCCATCGGCACCTGCCACATCGAGCCCGCGGTCATCGACGCGGTCGGCATGGCGCAGGCGCTGCGCGCCGCCATGTCGGGCGCGATCAAGGACGCCGGGGTCGAGCCGGACTGCGTGCTCATCGACGGCAACCCCATGCACGTCCATCCCAAAGAGAGGACCCTCGTCAAGGGCGATGCGCGCATCGCAGCCATCGCCGCGGCCTCGATCGTCGCCAAGGTCACCAGGGACCACCTCATGGTCGCCTATGACGATGAGTATCCCGAGTACCACCTCGCGGAGTGCAAGGGCTACGCGTCCGCGGAGCACATCGCCGCGATCCGCGCCCACGGCCTCACTCCGATCCATCGCTTCTCGTTCTGTGGAAACTTCCTGGAGACGCCCTCCCTGTTTTAAGCTGCCGCCGCGCGTCGGCCCGTCGCTTTGGCGCCCTGGCCCCTCCTTGGCCTGCCGAGTGTTCAAAATCTGGGCGGCGCTCGTGCCTTTCAGGCAGATTCCGGGAAGAAACCCGCAAGGCAGTGGGAAGGGACCGGTAAGGTCCGCGTGGCATCCTCCATGCACCACAGGGTCAAGGAGGATGCCATGGTGCTTGAACAGCGATGCGCGCGGACCGTATACGACGAGGCGTACGACGCGCCCCGCGAGGGGAGGGGGGTCCGGCGCACGTTCGTCGCGTACAGCCGCGCCCCCGAGGGGCTCCGCACCGAGTCCCTCAGCCTCAAGGATCTCGGCGACGTCGGAGAGGACCTCGCCGCCGAGTACCTCGAGTCCATCGGGATGTCGGTCGTCGAGCGCAAATGGCGCTGCGGGCTCGGCGAGGTCGACATCGTCGCCGAGGACGGCGGCGCGCTCGTCTTCGTTGAGGTGAAGACGAGGCGGGAGGGCTCCGTTCAGGTGACGCCCGAGCTCGCCGTCACCGTCACGAGGCAGAAACGATATCTCAGGCTCGCGGAGCTCTATATCTCGCGGATGCGCCCGAAGCCGACCGTGAGGTTCGACGTCGTCGCGGTGACGTTCCCGGTCGCCTCGGGCGACGAGGTCTTGCTGCGTCACGTCACCTGCGCGTTCTTCGGGGACTCGAGGTGAGCCGCTCTGTCGGGGTGCGCTCAGGCGCCCTGCGCGGCATAGAGGCCCTGCCCCTCACGGTCGAGGCGTCCTCCACCGGGGGCCTTCCCGGGATGCACATCGTGGGCAAGACCAACCTGCGCGCGGACGAGACCGCAGAGCGCGTTCGGTGCGCGATCGGCGCCTCGGGCTTCGAGATCCCCCAGTCGCACTTCACCGTGAACCTCTCGCCGGGGGACATCCAGAAGCTCGGGTGCGCCTACGACCTTCCCATCGCCGTGGCGATCCTCGCCGCGACCAAGCAGATCCCGCGGCGCGTCGCTGACCATGCGCTCTTCGTGGGTGAGCTCGCGCTCGACGGGAGCGTGCTGCCGGTGCGCGGCGCCGCCTCCTACGCCGTGCTCGCCGACGAGCTCGGCTTCGACCTTGTGGTCTCGTCCTCGACGCCGGTCGTCACGGGAGGGCGCGGACGCGTCCTCGCGCTCTCCTCGCTCGATCAGCTCGCAGAGGGGCTCGAGGCACTCCCCGCGCTCGCAGGGATCGTCGATGCCCCGGATTCCGAAGGATCCGAATCGTCCTCGCTTGATTACGACCAGGTGCTCGACCAGGAGATCGCCAAGCGCGCCATGGTCATCGCGGCGGCTGGCCGCCACGGGATGCTCATGGTGGGTCCTCCCGGCGCGGGCAAGTCGATGCTCGCCAAGCGCCTCCCGACCATCCTTCCCCCGCTCGGCGACCGTGAGCGCGACGAGGCCATGCTGATCCACTCGGCGGCCGGCCAGCCGCTCGACTCGATCGCGCGCGGCGAGCGGCCCTTCAGGGCGCCGCACCACTCCATGACGCTCGCGGGCCTCGTCGGCGGCGGCAGGCCCGTGATCCCCGGGGAGCTCTCACTCGCCCACAACGGCGTGCTGTTCCTCGACGAGATCCCGGAGTTCGCCAACAACGTCCTGCAGGCCATGAGGCAGCCGATCGAGGACCACGTCGTGCGGCTCGTGCGCGCCGAGGGGACCTACGTGTTCCCTTGCGACTTCCAGCTGGTCGCGGCCGCGAACCCCTGCCCCTGCGGGCATCTGGGCGACCCCGGGCACACCTGCCGCTGCCCTCCCGCGAAGGTCGTGGCGTACCAGAACAAGATCGGCGGGCCCTTGATGAACAGGATCGACGTCGTCTGCGACGTCGCGCGCCCGTCGGAAAAGAGCGTGATCCGCGGCGGCAAGGGCATGGGCTCGGCCGAGATGCGCGAGATCGTGGTGAACGCGCGGGAGTTCCGCTCGTGGAGGCTGGCGCGCTACGGCGCGGCCGACGGCCCCGGCGGCGCCGCGCTCGCGGACGACGCCCGCGAGCTCTTCGAGGGCTATGCGGCGAAGCTCCTGCTCGGCGGGCGCGCCATCGTCCGCATAGCGAGCGTCGCCAGGACCGTAGCCGACATCGCGGAGCACCCGCTCGTGGAAACCGAAGACATCGTCGAGGCGCTCGGCTTCAGGTCGCGCGCCAGCCTCTAAGGGAAGGGAGCCTGCCGTGAATGACCTCGGGAACGGACGCTGGGAGCTTTTCTACGACGACGAGCTCTACCCCCCGATGATGCGCGAGCTCGCGAACCCGCCCAAGGTCCTGAGGGGACGCGGCGACCCGCGGTCGCTCACAGGGCCCTGCGTGAGCATCATAGGCTCAAGGCGCCCCACCCCCTACGGGCGGGCGATCGCGGAGATGGCCGGGAGGGTCGCGGCTGCGGGCGGCGTCTGCGTCGTCTCCGGCGGAGCCATGGGCTGCGACTCGTACGCCGGCAGGGCGGCGCTCTCCGCGGGCGGGCGGCACATCGTGGTCTCCGGCTGCGGCGCGGACACCATCTACCCCGAGAGCTCCAAGGACGTCTACGACGGCGCGATCAGCAGCGGCGGGGCCGTCATATCCGCGGAGATGTGGGGCCAGGGCCCCAGGCGCTACGCCTTCCCGCGCCGCAACGCGCTCATAGCCGCGCTCTCCCGGGACCTCATCGTGACCGAGGGCGGGCCGCGGTCGGGGACCATGAGCACGGCCGACGCCGCCCTCGAGCTCGGGCGGGGCGTCTACGCGATACCGGGATCGGTCTTCTCGCCGACGTCGAAGGGCACGAACTCGCTCATCGCTGAGGGCGCGCGGATCATCCCCGACCAAGAATCGCTCGAGCTCGCCATCTCGCTCGACTACGGCTTCCTCCTTTTGAGGCAAGAGGCGCCGGACGAGCCCCTCGACCCCCTCATGGCGGCGCTTGTCGCGGATCCCATGCGCCCCGAGGACCTCGCCGAGCAGATGGGCATGAGCGCCTCGGCGATGCTCATGGAGCTGACCTCGCTCGAGGCCGCCGGAGTCGTGGAGCGGTTCTGTGACGGGAGATACTCGCCGACGGCCGCCTTCCTTATGGGGCACAATGGTTCGAGTTGATGTTGGCTCGGAAGGGCGATATCGCCCATGAGGGGGTTCGATGGTACAGAGTGTCACGGTCGTGGGGGCTGGGCTCGCAGGGTCCGAGTGCGCGCTGCAGCTCGCGAAGAGGGGCGTCCGGGTGACGCTTCTGGAGCAGCGCCCCGTCCATGCCTCGCCCGCCCACCACACCGACGGGTTCGCCGAGCTCGTGTGCTCGAACTCCCTTAAATCCACCAAGCCCGACTCCGCGGCAGGCCTGCTCAAGCGAGAGCTGGATTGCATGGGGTCTTACCTGCTCGGGTTCGCCCGCGAGTGCGCCGTCCCCGCCGGCGGGGCCCTCGCGGTCGACCGCAGGCGCTTCAGCGAGCTTGTCACCGAGGACGTCTGCGCGAATCCCCTGATCGAGGTCGAGCGCAGCGAGGCTGAGCGCATCCCCGAGGGGCCCTGCGTCATCGCGGCGGGCCCTTTGTGCTCCGACGCGCTCTTCTCCTCGGTGGAGGCGGCGGTCGGGGAGGGGCATCTCTCGTTCTTCGACGCGGCGGCGCCGATCGTGTCGGCAGAGTCGATCGACCGCGACGTCGCCTTCTCCCAGTCGCGCTACGAGGAGGGGATCGGCGACTACCTCAACTGCCCCATGAACAAGGAGGAGTACGAGGCGTTCATCGACGCGCTGCTCGGGGCGAAGCGGGTGATCGCGCGCGAGTTCGAGCAGAAGGACCTCTTCTGCGCCTGCCAGCCCGTCGAGGAGGTCGCCCGGACCGGCCGGGACGCCATCCGCTACGGCGCGCTCAAGCCCGTGGGGCTCACCGACCCGAGGACCGGGCACAGGCCCTGGGCGGCGGTCCAGCTGCGCGCGGAGACGCCCGACGCGCTCGCCTACAACCTCGTCGGCTTCCAGACGAACCTCACCTGGCCCGAGCAGCGCAGGGTGTTCCGCATGATCCCGGGACTTGAGGGGGCCGAGTTCTTGCGCTACGGCGTGATGCACCGCAACTCCTTCGTCGACTCGCCCCACGTCCTCGACCGTACCTTCAAGATCCCCGGCACCCAGGCCCGCCTCGCGGGGCAGATCTGCGGCACCGAGGGCTACGTCGAGGCGATTGCCTCCGGGCTTCTCGCCGCGCTCAACACTTTCGCCGATCTCATCGGTGCCCCCGCAGCCGAGCTCCCGCAGACCACGTCCTTCGGGGCGCTCGTCGCCTACGCGACCGATCCCGCCACAAAGGACTATCAGCCCATGCACGTGAACTTCGGAATCGTGCCGCCGCTTCCCGAGCACGTGCGCGACAAGGCCGCCCGCCGGCGCGCGCTCGCCGAGCGGGCCGAGCGCGATTTCGACTCGTTCGTGGCGTCGAGGCCGGACCTTTTTCCGGCAGGCTAGGCGTGGGCGGCGCGGACGCGTATATAGATGCCTTCGTGGCGCAGCTCACCGTGGTGAGGGGGCTTTCGGAGAACACCGCCAAGGGGTACGCCGCGGACCTCGCCGATTTTTCCCGCTGGGCCGAGCGCGAAGGCGTCGACGCCCTCGCGGCGACCCATAAGGAACTGCGCGCCTACCTCGCCGAGCTTTCCCGCGCCCGGTACGCGACGACCACCATCAACCGACGGCTCTCCGCGATCCGCGGGCTGTACTCGTGGCTCGAGCAGCGTGGCGTGCAGACGGGCGGGGCCGCCGCGGCGGTCGCGAGCCCCAAGATCGCGCGCCGCCTCCCGAAGACCATGAGCGACGCCGAGGTCGCGCGCCTGCTCGAGAGCTGCGACGTCTCGTCCGCCGCCGGCCTGAGGGACCGCGCGTTCCTCGAGCTCCTCTACGCCTGCGGCGCCCGCGTCTCGGAGGCGAGCGCGCTCGACGTCGCCTCCGTGGATTTTTCCTCGTCGCAGGTGAGGCTCTTCGGCAAGGGCTCGAAGGAGCGGATCGTCCCTGTGTACGAGTACGCCCTCGACTGGGTCGCCCGCTACGTAGCCGAGGCGCGCCCGTCGCTCGCCTCGGCTGCCAAGAAGCCCACCGATGACGCCGCGCGGGCGCTCTTCCTTTCGACCCGCGGGCGGCGGATGAGCGCGGACGCCCTGCGCCGCGCCTTCGAGCAACACGTGGCCGCGGCGGGGCTCGACCCCGCGATCACGCCCCACGCCATGCGCCACACCTTCGCCACCGAGCTCCTTTCGGGCGGGGCGGACCTTCGCAGCGTCCAGGAGCTCCTCGGCCACGAGAGCCTCGCGACCACGCAGATCTACACGCATCTTTCGGTCGAGCGCCTGAAGGAAGCCGCCCGGGCCTGCCACCCGCGGGCCTGAGCCGGCCCCCGTGGCGGGCTCCGCGCCTGGCTCTGCTCCCGGTCAATAGATGGGGAGCTTGTGAGGGGAAATCCCTTCTCGACATCAGGCGGCGCGCTGCTATACTGATTACTTGCTGTGCATAAGCGCGGCATGCCGGCTACCAGCCGGCACCATCTCACACGCGCGACGACCCGCCTGTCGTGGTGCCCGAAGGCGAATAGCCAGGCCTCGGGTGGCAGTTCACGGGGAAGACATCGCGCGGAGGATCAACCACAGGAGGTTACCATGGCTAAGATCACTATCCAGACCCTGCTCGACGCCGGCTGCCACTACGGTCACCAGACCCGCCGCTGGAACCCCAAGATGAAGTCCTACATCTTCGGTGAGCGCAACGGCATCTACATCCTCGACCTCAAGCAGACGATGTACGGCCTCGACTCCGCCTACACCTTCCTCAAGGAGACCGCGGCCAAGGGCGGCAAGATCCTCTTCGTCGGCACCAAGAAGCAGGCCCAGGAGCCCATCTCCCAGCAGGCCGAGCGCTGCGGCATGCCCTGGATCAACCAGCGCTGGCTCGGCGGCATGCTCACCAACTTCGTGACCATGCGCTCCCGCATCAACCGCATGGAGGAGCTCGAGGCCATGGTCGAAGACGGCCGCATGGCCACTCTGCCCAAGAAGGAGCAGGCCGTGCTCGGCAAGGAGCTCGACAAGCTCCAGAAGAACCTCGGCGGCGTCCGCGACATGACCAGCCTCCCGCAGGCCATCTTCGTCGTCGACTCCAAGCGCGAGGAGATCGCCATCCGCGAGGCCAACCGCCTGCACATCCCGGTGGTCTCCCTGCTCGACACCAACTCCGACCCCGACGTTGTCGATTACGGCATCCCCGCGAACGACGACGCCATCCGCTCCGTCGCCCTCATGTGCGAGATCGCTGCCGACGCCGTCCTGGCCGGCACCGGCAAGGAGCAGATCACCGCTGAGGAGATGGCCGCTACCGCCGAGGCCCCCGCTGCCGAGTAACGCCGCTCCAAACGGCTCGTAGTATTAGTTTTTATCCAGAGGAGAAGAACATGGCTCAGATTACCGCCGCGCTCGTCAAGCAGCTCCGCGAGATGACCGACTCCCCGATGATGGAGTGCAAGAAGGCCCTCGTCGAGGCCGAGGGCGACCTCGAGAAGGCCGTCGACGTCCTGCGCACCATGGGCATCGCCAAGGCCGTCAAGCGCGCCGGCCGCGACACCAACGAGGGCACCATCGCCACCTTTGTCTCTGAGGACGGCAAGACCGGCGCCATCCTCGAGCTCTCCTGCGAGACCGACTTCGTCGGCACCAACCCGAAGTTCACCGGCTTCGCGACCAAGCTCGCCCAGGTCGTCGCCGAGCAGAACCCCGCCGACGTCGAGGCCCTCAAGGCCTGCGAGCTCGACGGCGAGACCGTCGACGCCGCCCTCACCGAGATGATCCACGTCATCGGTGAGAACATGAAGGTCATGCGCTTCCAGCGCGTCTCCGTCGAGAACGGCGCCCTCTCCAGCTACATCCACCTCGGCGGCAAGATCGCCAACATCGCCGTCTTCGAGTTCTCCAAGCCCGAGACCGGCGCTGCCGACGAGTTCAAGACCTTCGCTCACGACGTCGCGATGCAGATCGCCGCGACCGCTCCCGTCGCCGCCTCCCGCGACGACGTCCCGGCCGAGACCGTCGAGCACGAGCTCTCCATCTACAAGGCTCAGGCTGCCGAGTCCGGCAAGCCGGAGGCCATCCAGGAGCGCATGGCCCAGGGCCGTCTGGAGAAGTACTTCAAGGAGTTCGTCCTCACCGAGCAGGAGTTCGTCAAGGATTCCTCCGTCACCATCGGTGGCCTCGCAAAGAAGACTTCCAAGGACCTCGGCGACGAGATCAAGGTGAAGTCCTTCGTCCTTTACCGCTTCGGCGAGTAAACAAAGGGATCCATGATCCGGAGCCGGTCGCGAGTCAGCGGCCGGCTCCTTTTGTGTGCAGAGGGGCCACGCTCGCGGACGCACACGCGAAGCGGAGACGCCCGTCTGTTAGACTTGCTAGACGGCATAGCAGCGCGCTTCCCGCGCGCAGGTACCTGTTACTTCGTTCAATGGAGGCTGGTTTGTCAGACACCAAGTACAAGCGCGTGCTCCTCAAGCTTTCCGGCGAGGCCCTCATGGGCAGCCAGGAGTTCGGCATCGATCCCGCCGTTCCTGCCCGCCTGGCCGACGAGATCCGCCCTGTCTACGACGCGGGCGTCCAGGTCGCCATCGTCATCGGCGGCGGCAACATCTTCCGCGGCGTCCAGGTGGCCGCCGGCGGCATGGACCGCGCCCAGGGCGACTCCATGGGCATGCTCGCGACCATCATGAACGCGCTCGCGCTTCAGGACACCTTCGAGCACGCCGGCATGGACAGCCGCGTCATGAGCGCCATCTCCATGCGCCAGATCGCCGAGCCCTACATCCGCCGCCGCGCCATCCGCCACATGGAGAAGGGCCGCATCGTGATCCTCGCTGCGGGCACCGGCAACCCCTACTTCACGACCGACACCGGCGCCGCCCTTCGCGCCTGCGAGGTCAACGCCCAGGTCCTCATGAAGGCCACCAACGTCGACGGCGTCTACGACTCCGACCCCAAGAAGAACCCCGACGCGGTCAAGTACGACAAGGTCACCTACGACGAGGTCCTCACCAAGAACCTCAAGGTCATGGACGCGGCCGCCATCGCGCTGTGCCGCGACAACAAGATGCCGATCATGGTCTTCGACATCAATGCCGACGGCGGCTTCCGCAAAGCCGTCGAGGGCGAGAACGTCGGCACCGTCGTCTACGAGAAGGAGAACTAGCATGAGCCAGTACACCGACTACGCGACCTCCCACATGGACAAGGCTATCGAGGCGCTCAAGGGCAATTTCTCGCGCGTGCGCTCCGGCCGCGCGAACGCCCACATCCTCGACCCCATCAAGGTCGACTACTACGGCCAGCCCACCCCGATCACCCAGCTCGCCGGCGTGAAGGTCCCCGAGGCCTCGATGCTCGTCATCGAGCCGTGGGACAAGACCTCCCTCAAGGCCATCGAGAAGGCCATCGAGGCGTCTGACCTTGGAATCACCCTCTCCAACGACGGCGTCGCGATCCGCCTGCCGTTCCCGCGCCCGACCGAGGAGCGTCGCCGCGAGCTCGCCAAGGAGTGCTCCAAGCTCGCCGAGGACGCCCGCGTCGCCGTGCGCAACGTCCGCCGCGACGCCAACGGCAAGGTCGAGCGCGACGAGGAGCTCCCCGAGGACGAGCAGACCCGCGAGAAGAAGGCCATCCAGAAGCTTACCGACTCCTATGTGGCCAAGATCGAGGAGCTGCTCAAGGCCAAGACCGCGGAAATCATGGAGATCTAGCTTGCGCTACGACGAAAACCTGCTCAAGGAGTACTTTTCCGAAACTCCCGAGGACATCTCGCTCGATGACGTGGACATGGCCCGCATGCCCAAGCACGTCTCGATCATCATGGACGGCAACGGCCGCTGGGCCACTGCCCGCGGGCTCGACCGCAGCCAGGGCCATGTCGCCGGCGTCGACTCGCTGCGCGAGGCGGTCACGACGAGCGTCCGCCTCGGCCTTGACGTGCTGTCCGTCTACGCGTTCTCGACTGAGAACTGGAAGCGGCCGCAGCACGAGGTCAACCTGCTCATGCACCTCTTCGCGACCACGCTCGTGAACGAGCTGCCACTGTTCCACCAGGAGAACGTGCGCCTGCGCTTCTTCGGCGACCTCACCGCCCTTCCCGAGGAGACCCGCAAGGTGTTCCAGCAGGGCCTCGACGAGACCGCCGACCACACCGGCATGGTCTTCGCGCTCGCGGTCAACTACGGCTCCCGCGCCGAGATCGCCCGCGCTGCCCGTGAGCTCGTCCGCGAGGTGGCGGCGGGGGAGCGCGACGTCGATTCCATCGATGCCGACGCGGTCGCGGCGAACCTCTATACCGCCGGGCTTCCCGACCCCGACCTGCTCATCCGCACCTCGGGTGAGCTGCGGCTCTCGAACTACCTGCTCTGGCAGCTCGCGTACTCCGAGTTCTACGTGACGCCCACCCTGTGGCCGGATTTCTCGCGCTGGGACATGCTGCGCGCCGTCAAGTCCTACCAGGCGAGGGACCGTCGCTTCGGGGGCGTGAAGTAGCATGGCCTCCCAGAAGGACACGGACGGTGCCGGGAAGCGCGTGAGCGTCGGGCTCGACCGCCAGGTCGACAAGCTCGAGGCGCACCGCGCCGCCAAGGAGGGCCAGCGGGCCGCGGGCGCCCTCAAGGGCCAACGCGCCCGCGGCATGACCGAGAAGCTCCTCACGCGCACCACCTCAGGCGCCATCTATGCCCTTCTCACCATCGCCTGCCTCTTTATCGGGCCGTTCACGACGACGCTTCTGATCGTGTGCATGGCCTGGCTGTGCTGCTCGGAGTTCTTCCGCATCGCCCGCATGGGCGGCCGCATGCCCAACGAGATCTTCGGGCTCACGGCCGCCATCCTGTTCCCTCTCGCGGCCTACGCGCGCGGTGTGTCCGGCCTCGCGGTCATCCTCTTGTTCTTTCTCGTGGCCATCGCCGCCTGGTACGTGGCCACCCCGAGGGCGAACATCGCCGACGTCGCGGTGACGGCCTTCGGCTCGATCTACACGAGCTTCGCGTTCTCGGCCATCGTGCTCATCCGCGTGAGCGACGCGGGCCTCCACGGAGCGCTGCTCACCTTCGGCGTCATGCTCTCACTATGGGCGAACGACGCGGTGGCCTACCTCATCGGCTCCAGGATCGGCGCCCATAAGCTCGCTCCGCGCATCAGCCCGAACAAGTCCTGGGAGGGTTTCTGGGCCGGCCTCGCCGTCTCCGTCGCCGTTTGGGTCTTGCTCGCGCTCGGGGGCGTCGCCGGAATGAGCGTCGGACTCGCCGCGGCGATCGGGCTCGTCGTCGGCGTCGTCGGCGTCGTCGGCGACCTCTTCGAGTCGCGCATCAAGCGAGGGGTGGGCGTCAAGGACTCCGGCAACCTCATGCCGGGCCATGGGGGCCTTCTCGACCGCTCCGACTCGCTGCTCTTCGGCTCCATAGCCGCCTATATCCTGCTGTTGTTTGGGGGAATACTGTGACCTCTCGCATCAACATATTCGAGGACACCGCCCCGCGCGCCGAGCGACCCCGCCCGGTGCGCGTCGCCGTTCTCGGCTGTTCCGGGTCCATCGGCACCCAGACGCTCGACGTCGCTCGCCGCCACCCCGACAAGGTGCGCGTCGTCGCGCTGTCGGTGAACACCTCGTGCGCGGCCCTCGTTGCTGCGGCGCGCGAGTTCGGCGCGGCCCACGTTGCCGTGGCCGACTCCTCGAGGGCAGGCGACCCCGCCCTCGAGGAGCTCCCGGACGGCTGCGAGCTCGGCCTCGGCGAGGACGCCGTGACGGCGCTCGCCGAGCTGCCGGACGTCGACATCGTCGTGAACGCGCTCGTCGGTTTCGCCGGCATCCATGCGGGCTACGCCGCGCTCGCGGCGGACAAGGTGCTCGCCTACGCGAACAAGGAGTCCATCGTCTGCGGCGGCGACCTGCTCATGCCGATGGCCCGTCCCGGCCGCCTCATCCCCGTCGACTCCGAGCACTCGGCTATCTTCCAGTGCCTCGTCGGCGAGCGCCGCTCGGACGTCCATTGCTTATGGCTCACCTGCTCGGGCGGCCCGTTCTATGGTAAGACCCGCGAGGAGCTCGCGCGCGTGAGCTCCTCCGACGCCCTTGCTCACCCCACCTGGGACATGGGGGCGAAGATCACCATCGACTCGGCGAGCCTCATGAACAAGGGCCTCGAGGTCATCGAGGCACACCACCTCTTCCAGGTGCCCATCGACGACGTGCGCGTGCTCGTCCAGCGCCAGAGCAAGATCCACTCCATGGTCGAGTTCTCCGACGGCGTCGTGAAGGCCCAGCTCGGCGGCTCGGACATGCGCGCCCCCATCCAGTACGCCCTCAGCTATCCCGAGCGCTGGGAGGCGTCCGTCGAGCGCGTCGACTGGGGCTCCTGCTCGCCCATCACCTTCGGAGAGGCCGACGAGTCGACCTTCGGATGCCTGCGGCTGGCCAAGGAAGCCGGCCGCGCGGGCGGCGTGCTCCCCTGCGCCATGAACGCGGCGAACGAGGTCGCGAACCTCGCTTTCCGCCAAGGTTCATGCGGTTTTCTCGATATCGAGCGCGTCGTCGAGGGCGTCATGTCGCGCACGGCGCCGGAGCGGGTAGAAAGCCTGGGACAGCTCCTCGAGGTCGACGCCCGTTCCCGCGCGCTCGCCTCCCAGATCCTCACGGAGGTCTAATCCTTGTCTTACATCCTCGGTTTCCTCGCGGCCCTCTTTTGGGGGCTCCTTCTGCTCTCGACCCTCGTGTTCATCCACGAGGCGGGCCACTACCTCGCCGCCCGCGCCTTCGGCGTGCGCGTGACCGAGTTCATGCTCGGCCTGCCGTGCCGCTGGAGCCTCTCGTTCAAGAGCAAGAAGGTCGGCACGCGCATCGGCGTCACGCCCGTGCTCCTCGGCGGCTACAACCGCATCAGCGGCATGGAGCCCATGGGCGCCGACGTCGCCGCCCGCGTTCTCATGTGCGTACAGCGCCACGGCCGCGTCGAGTCCGCCCAGGTGGCGCGCGAGCTCGGCGTCGATGAGGACGAGGTCGTCTCGGCGCTCGCGGGGCTGAGCGAGTGGGCATCCGTCCAGCCCTACTACAACCCCGAGCTCGGCGAGGAGCCGGGCCAGAAGACCTATCCGGCCGCGTTCGAGACCGTTGCGCGCGACGCGTCGCTGCTCACCGAGTTCGACCGCGGACACGATCTTGCTGCCGAGGGCTCGACCGTGGCAGGCGAGCCCCGCGTCCCCGGCTGCTCGGCCGAGGAGTTCTTCGCGCAGGAGCGCTCCCACACCTACCTCGGCCTGGGGCTCCTCAAGCGCCTGGCCGTGCTGCTCGCCGGTCCCGCCATGAACATCGCGTTCGCGTTCATCGTCGTCACCGGTGCCTTCATGGTCTCCGGCGTGAGCACGGCCTCGAACGAGCCCGTCGTCGGCGCCGTGGGCGAGGGGACGGTCGCGGCCTCCTGCGGGCTTCAGGCCGGCGACCGCGTGGTCGAGGTCGGCGGCGCCGAGGTGGGCACTTGGAGCGACTTCACCTCGGCGATGAGGCCCTACCTCGACGCCGGGCAGGACTTCAGCCTGACCATCGAGCGCGACGGCCGGCGGCAGGCCCTTGAGGTCGATTTGCCGGACGGCCAGGCGACCGACAAGCTCGGCGTCATTTCCCAGACTGTCCTGTACCACCCGAACCCGCTCGAGGCCGCGCGCCTGACGGTCGCCTACGCCCAGATGGTCTGCAACTACGCGTTCAGGCTCCTCATCCCTCAGCAGACCATGCAGATCCTCGACCAGTCGACCTCCGTCGTCGGCATCTCGGTCATGGCCTCGCAGGCGGCGAGCGCCGGTGTCTCGGACTTCGTGCTCCTCGCCGCCTCGATCTCGATGTCGCTCGGCTTCATGAACCTCCTGCCGATCCCGCCCCTCGACGGCGGCAAGATCGTGATCGAGCTCATCCAAGCCGCCTTCCGGCGGGAGCTCTCCATAAAGGCGCAGAGCTACATCACCTATGTGGGGCTGGCCTTCTTCCTCTTTGTCTTCGTCGTCGTCCTCAAGAACGACATCGTCAGATTCGTGATTGGATAGCAGCATGAGCACCCAGAGCAGCAAACCCGCGCGTGAGCTTACCCGTCCTGTGCACGTCGGCAACGTGCAGGTGGGCGGGGGCGCCCCCGTTTCGGTCCAGTCGATGTGCACCACAAAGACGGACGACCCCGCCGCCACCCTCGCCCAGATCCGGTCGCTCGCCGACGCGGGCTGCGAGATCGTCCGCGTGGCAATCCCCTCTGCCGCCGTCCTCGACGGCTTCCAGGAGATCTGCCGCGAGTCGCCTCTGCCCGTGGTGGCCGACATCCACTTCGACTACCGCCTGGCCATCGAGGCCGCGCGCCGCGGCGCCTCCGCGATGCGCCTGAACCCCGGTAACATCGGCTCCTGGGACCGCGTCGACGCCTGCATCGACGCCGCGGGGGAGGCCGGCATCCCGATCCGCATCGGCGTGAACGCCGGATCGCTCGACCGCCAGATCGACGCGCGCGAGGACCTCACGCAGCCCCAGAAGCTCGTCCAGAGCGCCGTTAGCTTCGTCCGTCACTTCCAGGAACGCGGTTTTGACGACATCGTCATGTCCGCGAAGGTCCACGACGTCCCCGCGACCATTGAGACCAACCGTGAGCTCAGCCGCCTGCTCCCCGAGGTCCCGCTCCACATCGGCGTGACGGAGGCAGGGACGATGCTCCAGGGCACGGTGAAGAACGTCTCGGCGCTCTCGGTGCTGCTCTCTGAGGGGATCGGCGACACGATGCGCCTCTCGCTCACCGCCGACCCCGTCGAGGAGGTCAAGGTCGCCTGGGAGCTGCTGGGCGCGCTCGGTATGAGGCGCCTGCACCCCGAGCTCGTGAGCTGCCCGACCTGCGGCCGCTGCCAGGTGAACATGATCCCGATCGCGGAGGAGGTCGAGCGCCGGCTGCAGTCGGTCAAGGCGCCGATCTCGGTGGCCGTCATGGGCTGCGCCGTCAACGGCCCCGGCGAGGCCAAGGGCGCCGACATCGGCATGGCGAGCGGCAGGGGAGAGGCGCTCCTCTTCGCGAACGGCGAGTCGATCCGCAAGGTCCCCGAGGAACACATGGTCGACGAGCTCTTCGCCGAGATCGAGCGCCGCTTCGGCTGATGCGCGCTCGGTTGAGGGCCGCTTTGGTCGCGAGCGTGGCGCGAGTGGCCCTTCTTGCCGTAGAATCTAATGAATTGCACGTGAGCCGGGCCGCGCGCCCGGCTTCTCATAGGGAGATTGGACCCATCGTGAAGCGTTACCAGAAGATGTCCTCGCTCTACGCCCCGACCCTCAAGGAGGACCCCGCCGAGGCCGAGCTCGTGAGCCACAAGCTGCTACTGCGCGCCGGCATGATCCGCAAGACCGCTGCCGGCCTCTACAGCTACCTCCCGCTGTGCTGGCGCGTCCTGCGCAAGATCGAGGGCGTCATCCGCGACGAGATGGAGGGCATCGGCGCCCAGGAGATCCAGGTGCCCATCCTCACGCCCGCCGAGCTCTGGGAGCAGTCCGGCCGCTATGGCGCCTACGGGCCCGAGCTCATGCGCCTGAAGGATCGCCACGACCGCGACTTCGTCCTCGGCCCGACCCACGAGGAGACCTTCACCGACCTCGTCCGCAACGAGCTGCGCTCCTACAAGCAGCTTCCCGTGACGCTCTATCAGATCCAGGACAAGTTCCGCGACGAGCTCCGGCCCCGCTTCGGCCTCATGCGCGGCCGCGAGTTCATCATGAAGGACGCCTACTCGTTCAGCGCGAGCCAGGAGTCCCTGCAGGAGTGCTACGACGCCGAGAAGGCGGCCTACGCCCGCATCGCCGAGCGCTGCGGCATCAAGGCCCTGCCCGTCGTCGCCGACTCCGGCCAGATCGGCGGCGACACCTCCGTCGAGTTCATGGCGCTCGCCGACGCCGGCGAGGCCGAGCTCGTCTGGTGCGACTGCGGCTTCGCGGCCGACACCGAGGCCGCCACGGCTGAGGTCGCCGTCGCCGAGGGCGAGGCGGGCGAGCTCGAGCGCGTCCACACCCCGAACGCCGGCACCATCTCCGACGTCTCCGCGCTCCTCGGCGTCCAGGAGAGCGCCACGCGCAAGGCGCTGGCGCTCATCGACGGCGAGGGCCGCGCGACGGTCTGCTTCGTCCCGGGCGACCACGAGATGAACGATGTCAAGGCCGAGCACGTCTTCGGCGATTACCACATGATGACCGACGAGGAGCTCCGCGACGCCGGCCTCGTCAAGGGGTTCATCGGGCCCGTTGGCCTGCCCGAGGGCATCCGCGTCGTCGCCGACGCCTCGCTCAAGTCCTCCGAGTGGTGGCTCGTCGGCGCGAACCTCGCCAACTACCACTACCGCCACGCCCAGATGGGCCGCGACTTCACGATCGACGAGTGGGTCGACGTCGTCTGCGCCCGCGAGGGCGACCTGTGCCCGCACTGCGGCAAGCCCATGCACGCCGCCCGCGGCATCGAGATCTCGCAGGTCTTCCAGCTCGGCACGAAGTACTCCGAGTCCATGGGCGCGACCTTCATGGACGAGGACGGACGCGAGAAGCCCTTCCTTATGGGCTGCTACGGCATCGGCGTCTCGCGCATGGTCTCTGCCGTCGTCGAGCAGCACAGCGACGAGCGCGGCATCTGCTGGCCCGTCTGCGTCGCCCCCTACGAGGTCGAGGTCGTGGCCATGAGCGTGAGCGACGACGTGGTCTGGCCCGTCGCGAGCAAGGTCACCGAGGAGCTCGCCGCCGCCGACCTCGAGGTCGTCGTCGACGACCGCAAGGAGCGCCCGGGCGTCAAGTTCGCCGACGCCGACCTCATCGGCATCCCGTACCAGGTCATCCTGGGCAAGAAGGGCGTCGCCGCCGGCAAAGCCGAGGTCAAGGTCCGCGAGACCGGCGAGCGCTTCGACGTGCCCTTCGCAGAGCTCTCTCAGTGGCTCCGCGACCGCATCGTCCCCGCCCGCGCCTAAAATGACGAAAAGGGACAGTCCCTTTTCGTCATCCGTGTGATCACGGCAGGCAAGAAGCAGCACGCAGCTCGCTTCTTGCCTGCTCTTCTATATAGAAAGGCTTTCCCATGAAGTATTCCGAGCTCGCCGCGGCTGCCCGCGGGAACATCGGCCCGTACTGCAAGGCCTGCCCCGTCTGCGACGGCCGCGGGTGCAGAAACACCGTCCCGGGGCCGGGCGCCAAGGGCACGGGCACCGTAGCCATCCGGAACTACGCCGCATGGCAGGACGTCCTCGTGAACATGGACACCCTGCACGCCCCCTTCGAGGCCGACACCGCCTGCACGGTGCTCGGGCGCGAACTCTCGCTGCCCGTTATGATCGGTCCCGTCGGCGATGTCCAGCGCCACTACGGCAAGAAGTACGACACCGTCGGCTACAATGAGTGCGTCCTGCGCGCGGCCGAGCGTGAAGGCACGCTCGCGTGGACGGGCGACGGCCTCGACGCACAGATCATGGCCGACTCCTGCGACCTCATCTCGAAGCTCGACGGTGCAGGCGTCGTGACCGTCAAGCCTTGGGACGCGAACACCCTCGACGCGAAGCTCGCCCAGGCGCTCGCTGCGAGGCCCGCGGCCGTCGCCATGGACATCGATGCGGCCGGCCTGCCCTTCCTCAAGGGGCAGAACCCGCCCGCGGGCGCCAAGGACGAGGGCCAGGTCGCCGAGGTCGTCGCCGCCTGCCACGAGGAGGGGATCCCCTTCGTGCTCAAGGGCGTCATGACGCCCGCGGCCGCCGAGCGCGCGGCCCGGGCCGGCGCCGACGGCATCGTCGTCTCGAACCACGGCGGCCGCGTCCTCGACGGGGTGCCCGCCACCGCATTGGTCCTCCCCGGCATCGCAGACGCAGTGGGCGACGATTTGGAGGTCCTCGTCGACGGCGGCGTCCGCAGCGGCCTCGACGTCTTTCGGGCGCTCGCGCTCGGCGCCAAGGCGTGCCTCGTCTGCCGCCCGTTCGTCGTCGCCGCCTTCGGTGACGGGGCCGACGGGGTCTCCGCCCTTCTTTGCCAGCTCAAGGGCGAGCTCGCCGACGCAATGGAGATGTGCGGGGCTGCGACGGTCGCCGACATCGACGCCTCGATGCTCTGGCGCGGGTAAGGGGGATTCCGTGGCCGACACCAATTCCGACCTCAGGCAGCTTGCCGTCTCGGGCATCAGGCGCTTCAACGCCCTCGCCTCTGCCGTCCCCGGCTGCGTCAAGCTCACGCTCGGCGAGCCCGAGTTCGACACACCCGCGCCCGTCAAGGAGGCGGTCTCTCGCTCGCTCGCCGAGGGGCAGACGCACTACCCGCCGAACAACGGAAAGAAGGAGCTCCGGGAGGCCATCTCCGCGTATATGCGGGAGCAGGGGCTCGATTACGGCGCCGAGGACATCATCGTGGCCTGTGGGGCAACCGAGGCGCTCTCCGCCACGCTGCTCGCGCTTCTGGACCCCGGCGACGAGGTCGTCGTCCCCACGCCCGCCTTCGGGCTCTACGAGACGATCGTCCGCGCGGCCCACGGCCACGTGCGAGCTCTCGACACCACGGGCAGCGGCTTCGCCATCGACGAGGGCGCGCTGCGCTCGGCGATGGGGGAACGCACGAAGGCGATCGTCGTCACCTCGCCCAACAACCCCACCGGCTGCGTCTACGGCCCCGATTCGCTCGACGCCGTTGCGCGCGTCGCCGCCGAGCGCGGGCTCTTCGTTGTCTGCGACGACGTCTACAACCGCCTCTGCTACCTCGACGGCTTCCAGAGGCTCGCGGCGCGCCACCCTGAGCTCAAGGACCAGCTCGTGGTCGTCGACTCGTTCTCGAAGCCCTGGGCGATGACCGGCTGGCGCATCGGGTGGCTCGCCGCCGCGCCCGCCCTGCGCGAACAGGTCGAGAAGATGCACCAGTACCTCATCTCGAGCATCCCCGCGTTCGTGCAGGACGCGGCGGTGGTCGCGCTCGGTTGCGACCCCGCGCCCATGCTGGAGACCTATCGTCGCCGCCGCGACGTCGTCTGCGAGCGGCTGGGGGCCATGGGACTGCCGCTCACGCGCCCCGAGGGCGCCTTCTACGCCTTCCCCGACGTGCGGGGCCTCGGCATGGCTTCAGAGGAGCTCTGCGAGCGCCTGGTGCGCGAGGCGGGCGTCGCCTGCGTGCCGGGGGAGTGCTTCGGCGCGCCCGGGTTCATGAGGCTCTCGTACTGCGTCTCGGACGATCAGCTCGAGCTCGGGCTCGACAGGATCGAGTCGTTCGTCTCGGGGCTTTAGGCGGGCCCCTCCATTTTTCGTTTCGCGCAATTTCGAATTGACGAGAAAAAAATTCAGATTCTCGGTTGACGCGCCCGGCGATGCCCGATATATTATTCCTCGCACCAACGCACGGGGAATTAGCTCAGTTGGGAGAGCGCGTGACTGGCAGTCACGAGGTCAGGGGTTCGAACCCCCTATTCTCCACCATGTGAATACTGGCGACGACTTCGGTCGTCGCTTTTTTCGTACGGGCTCATGGCGCAACGGTTAGCGCAGGGGACTCATAATCCCTGGGTTGCAGGTTCGAATCCTGCTGGGCCCACCATCTACTCAAGGCCAGGGGCTTCGGTCCCTGGCCTTTGCGCTATCTTTGCTTGTTGTCGCTCCTTTGCCTTGCCGTGGGGCCGAATGTGCCCCTCCAGACCGAAACCGGAGGCCATCATGACCGAGAAGACCATCACGCTCCGCACCATTGCCGCATCCTCTACGGCGCTCGGCATCCTCGTCTGCGTCTACGACGCGATCATCACCGTTTTGTCCGGAGCGAGCGACACCAGGCTCATCTTCGTCGCCATGAGCGGTATCGCCGCCATCTTCTATGGGTTCCTCATCCTGCGCGCCTTGAACGAGAACGCAGGCCTCTACAGCCTCAAGAAAAAGGCCTCTTCGTCCTGGATCATCCCCGTGTGCATGCTCGTCGGTACCTTCACCGTGCCCGACGAGGGGGCCGCGCTCTTTGTGATCCCCATCGCGATCCTGCTCGTGGCAGCTGTCGCGCTCGATGTCTACCTGCGCAAAGCCGCTTAAGCGACTGGGTTTCTCGGCGAGTTTTCAAAAATGCCCAAATTTCTTCTTCCCTTTGGGCGATTCCTTTGGTAAAGTATTTTCTTGCGCGAAGGGGCGATTGGCTCAGGGGTAGAGCACTTCCTTCACACGGAAGGGGTCGCTGGTTCGAATCCAGCATCGCCCACCATATTCGGGGAATTAGCTCAGTTGGGAGAGCGCGTGACTGGCAGTCACGAGGTCAGGGGTTCGAATCCCCTATTCTCCACCATGATTTTTCGAGACTCTCCCAAATCGGGAGGGTCTTTTGTTTATTGATTTTGTCCCACTCGGCAGACGCCTGTGATACGCACCAAAGAGGATCGCAGGCGTCTGTCACGGGATGATTGCCTAACGGCCTGTGATGTATCGGCGCAGCATCATGACGTAGGCCTGGGCGCCCTCGGGGCGTACGTGCTCCCCATCGTTCCAGAACCAGTCGTCGTGGCCTGCGCTCTCCGCCTTCCAGTCGATGACGCCTACGTTGTCGCGGCCCTGGGCCGCGGCCCAAATCGCCTCGTTGTTGGAGTCCTGCCACGGGTCGGGGCAGCGGCAGGTGACGATGTAGACCTTCTTCGAGGCATCCACGCAGTCGACGAGCTCCCTTACCTGGTCCTCGGTGACCCAGCCGTTGTCAGCGAGCGACCACACGACGACGTCGCCGTCGCGCCCGGCCTCCTGGCAGGCACGGTAGGCGTCCGGTCCCGCGGTGAGCTGACGCCCGATCTTCGCGTCCATGTACCCGTTCGGGAAGATCTCGTAGAACTCGCTGCTCGCGTCGTCGGGGACCGAGTCTCCGATGAGGATGACGCACGCATCGGTCGCGCCCGTCTGCGCATCGACCGAGAAGCTCGTGGAGTTGATCTGGTCGACGGCTGCAGCGAAGTCGGTCCCGGCGAAGTAAGTCCCCGAGAGGTCGTAGGTCTGGGACTTCGCCTCCTTGCGCGCCTGGGCCGCGGCGTCTGCGGCCGCCTTCTTCTCTTCCGCGCTGAGGGCCTCACCCTGTGGCCTCGAGTCCGCAGGGGCCGCCATCGGGACCGCGCACAGGACGGCGACGCACGCGAGGCTCACGGCCCCCGCGACCGCCACCGGCCTCGCCAGCCCCAGCACGGGCCCGCGCGAGCGCTCCACGAGGCGGTAGCTCGCCTCGGAGACCGCGAGGATGGCGGCGACCTCGAGGACCCAGCCCCACCATGGCAGGGCGGTCGTCCTCGTCGCCGGGTTCATGAGGAGCAGCAGCGGGTAGTGCCACAGGTAGATCGAGAGGCTCCGCTTGCCGAGGGCTGCCAGGGGCCTCGCTCCGAGGGCGCGCGCGAGCAGCGTGGGCTCGGGCTCCGCGAGGACGGCGACGAGCACGGCCGTTGCCACCGCGGCGAGGAATATCCCACCCCTGTAGGCAAACGCGTCCCTGCCGTTCATCCAGACGCACATGGCCAAAAGAACGGCGAGGCACGCGAGACCGAGCGCCCCCTCGGGCAACCTACGCCCATCGTCCTCGTCGGAGGCCTTCTTTGCCCGGGGCAGGACCGAGGCCGCGCGCGAGAGACCGCCTCCCATGGTCGCGATCGCGGTGAGCGCACCGAGCAGCAGCTCGAAGGCGCGGGTGTCGGTCCCGTAGTAGACTCGCGCTGTGTCCGCCGCGGGGTCGAAGAGCGCGCCCATGGCGATGGCGGAGGCGATCGCGAGAGCCGCGGTTTCCGCGCAGACCGCCTTCCTCGAGCAGCCGGCCCGCCATGTACCCATGACGAAGAGCGGCCATACGATCGTGAACTGCATGAAGACGCCGAGGTACCAGAAGTGGGTGAGCGGGGAGGGGAGCCCGGAGGCGGCGAAGTAGCTCACTTTGTTGACGATGTAGTGGATGTTGTCGAAGAACAGCAGCGCGGGCAGCGCGTCGCCGCGCGCCTTGGCAAGGAGCGCCGGCGCGAAGTAGAACGAGAGCAGCATCGTGGCCGCGACCACGACGAGCATCGACGGGAGCAGCCTGCGCACCCTCGAGACGATGAACCCCGGGTACGAGAAGCCCTTCTCGCTCGAGAGCCTGCGCGTGACGGACATCGTGGCGAGGTAGCCCGCCAGCACAAAGAAGACCGTGACTCCGATGTAGCCGCCAGGGAGGAGCGCCTGGTTCGCGTGGTAGGCGACCACCGCGACGATCGCGAGCCCCCTCAGTCCGTCGAAGGCATCGTTCCTGTGTTTGGATGGCATGGTATGACTCCGTGATTCCTCGGCTTTTGTCCAACCAAGATTGTAGCCTCGCGGCGGGACAACATTGTCCCCGCGGGCTTTGGGGAAGCTGTGGTTGAGCCGGCCGGCCAAAATCCATGCCCTATACTGGACAGGTTGAAACTACGTAGCACCCGAGGAGCTAAGCACTTGATCGCACTCGCAGACAAAGTATCCAAATCCTTCGGCGGCCGCGTGCTCTACACCGGCGCCACGCTGCAGCTCAACGCCGGTGAGCGTTGGGCGCTCGTCGGGCCCAACGGCTCCGGCAAGACGACCTTCTTGAAGATCTTCATGGGCCTGGAGTCCAGCGACGAGGGCACCATTAGCTTCGCCAAGGACACGACCGTGGGCTACCTGGAGCAGGAGTCCAAGCTCATGGGCGGCAAGTCGGCGCTCGCAGAGGTCGTCGACTCCGCGCACGAGGTCAAGACCTGGGAGCGCAAGGTCTCCGAGCTCGAGGCGAAGATCTCGACCACCACCGGCCCCGAGCTCGATCGCCTGCTCGAGGAGTACGGGCACGCCCAGGACCGCTTCGAGCGACTCGGCGGCTACGAGCTCGAGGCCCGCGCCCGCCAGATCCTCGCCGGCCTCGGCTTTCCGGTAGAGGACTTCGACAAACCCGCCGAGGACTTCTCCGGCGGCTGGCAGATGCGCATCAGCCTCTCGAAGCTCCTGCTGCGCCACCCCGACCTGCTCATGCTCGACGAGCCGACCAACCACCTCGACCTCGAGAGCGTCAAGTGGCTCGAGACCTTCCTGCAGGGCTATGACGGCGCGGTGCTCCTCGTCAGCCACGACCGCGCGTTCATGGACGCCTGCGTGAGCCACGTCGCCGCCGTCGAGAACCGCAGGATCACCACCTATACCGGCAACTACAGCTCCTACCTCAAGCAGCGCGAGGACAACCTCGAGCAGATGCGCGCCAAGCGCGCCGCGCAGGAGCGCGAGATCGCCCACATGCAGGTCTTCGTCGACAAGTTCCGCTACAAGCCGACCAAAGCCGCCCAGGCTCAGGAGCGCATGAAGAAGATCGAGCAGATAAAGAGCGAGCTCGTCATCCTCCCCGAGGGCAATAAACACATGAGCTTCAGCTTCCCCGAGCCTCCCCGCACGGGCGACATGGTCATCGGCCTTGAGGGAGTCTCGAAGTCCTTCGGCGACAACCACGTCTACGAGGGCGTCGACCTCAAGCTCTACCGCGGCGACCACGTGGCGCTCGTCGGCCCCAACGGCGCCGGCAAGTCCACGCTCATGAAGCTCATCAACGGCAAGCTCAAGCCCGACGCCGGCAAGGTCGAGCTCGGCCAGAACGTCACGATGGCCTACTACGCCCAGCACCAGCTCGAGGAGCTCAACGAGGCGAACACCGTCATGGCCGAGATGGACACCGTCGCCCGTGGCTGGACCTCCTCCGAGGAGCGCAGGCTGCTCGGCGCCTTCCTCTTTCACGGCGACGACGTCGAGAAGCGTGTGGGCGTCCTCTCCGGCGGCGAGCGCGCCCGCCTCGCCCTCGCGAAGATGCTCGTCGCGCCCGACCCGCTGATCCTGCTCGACGAGCCCACGAACCACCTCGACATCGACTCGGTCGACGTGCTCGAGCAGGCGCTCATCAAGTTCCCCGGCACCATCGTGCTCATCAGCCACGACGAGCACCTCGTCCGCGCCGTCGCGAACAAAGTCGTCGACGTCCGCGACCACAAGGTGACGCTCTACGACGGCGACTACGACTACTTCCTCTTCAAGCGCGCCGAGCTTGAGGCCGCGGCGGCCGGCGAGGCGCCCGCGCCTTCCGGCAAGCGCTCGCCCGAGCCCGTCGCCGAGGCCCCCTCGGGCCGCAACGTGAAGACCCGCGAGCAGCGCCGCGCGGAGGCCGAGAAGCGCAAGCGCCGCAACCAGGCGCTCAAGAAGGAGAAGAAGCGCCTGAAGGAGGTCGAGGCCGCCCTCACGCCTGCGCAGAAGCGCTACGACGAGCTCGTGGCCCTGATGGCCGACGAGTCGCTCTACAACGACTCCGCGAAGTTCGACGAGTGCATGAAGGAGTACAACGCGCTCGCGCGCAAGATCCCCGCGCTCGAGGAGGAGTGGATGGAGCTCTCCGAGAAGATCGAGTCCGCCGATGTCTAGCGCCTCGCACGACAACCCCGGCGGCGCCCTTCTGGGGGCTGTCGCGTTCGCCCTGCGGTTCGCCGGCTGGGCGGTCGTCGCGCTCGTGGTCGCCGATGTCTTCGCGTCGGGCCAGCTGAGGGCCGCTATCCTGCCGCTCAACTCGGCGCTCTCGGGGATTCTTCCCGATGCGCTCGACGGCGTCCTCGTGATCCAGACCCCGTTTGGCGGGGCCTTCCGCGGTGACTTCGCCGTCTTCGCGATACTCTTGTTCATCATCGATTGGGCGATCTGCAAGGTCGCCGCCTCGCTGCGCTGACGCCGCGAGAGGGGAGCGCGCGTGTTCCAGACGTTTTCCATCGAGCAGCTGGCGAGCATCGCCGTCTCGGTCCTGCTCGTCATGTTCTCCGCCACGGTGCATGAGGTCGCCCATGGGTGGGCGGCGCTCAGGTGCGGCGACGCGACCGCAAAGGAGGCCGGTCGCCTCACGCTCGACCCGCGGGCGCACCTCGACGGCTTCGGCTCCGTCGCGCTCCCGCTGATCATGGCACTCATGGGAGGGCCGATGTTCGCCTTCGCGAAGCCCGTTCCGTACAACCCCAACCGGCTGCGCAACCCGCGTCGCGACGAGGTGATCGTCGCGCTCGCAGGGCCTGTGTCGAATCTTTTGCAGGCGCTTGTGGGCACCGCGCTGTTCGGCATGGTGTGGTCCTCGCGCGCTGCGATTCTCTCCGTGCTCGGCCAGGCGGGCCTCATGTGGGCCGTGCGCATTACCACGACCTACATCTACGTGAATCTCACCCTCGCGTTCTTCAACCTGATCCCGTTCCCGCCGCTCGACGGGTCCAAGGTCATCATGCCGCTGCTCCACGGTCGCGCGCGCGAGGAGTACTACCGCATCCAGGCCTATGCCATGCCGGTGCTCATCATCGCGCTCTATGTGCTTCCGAGCTTCCTCGGCGTCGACCCGGTGGGGGCCTTCCTGGACCTCACCGCCGGCAATCTCTATGACCTTTTGGTCCAGGCGGTGATGTAGGTGTCCTACAAGGTTCGCACCCAGGCGTTCTCCGGGCCGTTCGACCTGCTCCTGCAGCTCGTCACGAGGCAGAAGGTCACCATCGGCTCCATCTCCATCGCCGATGTCGCGAACCAGTACCTCGAGGAGGTCGAGCGTATGCGCGATCTCGACCTGGACGTCGCGAGCGACTTCGTGCTCGTCGCCTCGACCTTGCTGGACATCAAGGCCGCATCCCTCGTCCCCGCCGAGCCCGCCCGCCGCGCCGCCGCCGACGACGCGGACGACGAGGACGACGACCTCGCGGACATGGACCCCGAGGAGGCGCGCGAGGTCCTCATCGCGCGGCTCATCGCCTACAAGCAGTTTCGCGGCGCCGCGGCCGCCCTCGCCGCCCGAAGCGAGGCGGAGGCGCGCATGCACCCCAGGACGGTCGGCGCAGACCCGGAGTTCCTCGGCCTCATGCCCGACTACCTCGAGGGGATCAGCCTTCGCAGCCTCGCGGTCATCTGCGCGGACATCGACTCCAAGCGCGAGACGTTCCTCCTCGAGAGCGAGCACATCGCGCCCAAGCGCCTGCCGGTCGCCCTCACGATCGCGTCGGTCGACCGGCTCGTTCGGAGCCGCCGGCACGTCACCTTCACCGAGCTCGTGGGCGAGGACTCCACGCCCGAGATCGTGGTCGCGAACTTCCTCGCGATCCTCGAGCTCTTCAAGCGCGGCCTTGCCCGCGTGAGCCAGAGCGAGATCTTCGGCGAGATCGACGTCGACCACATCGAGGGCACCGAGGCCTACAAGATCGACGCGACGGCGCTCGCCGACCTCGACGAGGCGACCCGCGACCTCGTCATCGAGGGCGCCACCGACGTCGCAGCCAACCATGACAACGAACAAACAGCAGGTGAGGAGCTGTGATGCAAGAACTCGAGACCTTTGAATCCGGCGACCTGAAGCCGCTGCTCGAGGCGCTTCTCCTCGTCTCGGACGACTCCGTGCCCGCCACCGAGCTCGCGCGCGCCACGGGCGCCGCCCCCGGGGAGGTGTCCCAGGCCTTGGCCGAGCTCGCCGCGGAGTACGAGTCCGCGAACCGCGGTTTCCAGCTGCGCGAGGTCGCCGGCGGCTGGCGCTTCTACACCCACCCCGCCTACCACGACCAGGTGGGGGACTACGTGCTCTCGTGGGACGCGCGGAAGCTCTCGCAGGCCGCGCTCGAGACGCTCGCCGTCATCGCCTACCACCAGCCGGTCTCTCGCGAGGGCGTTCGCGCCATCCGAGGCGTGAACTCCGACGGCGTTATCGCATCGCTCAAAGAGAAGGGCCTCATCCGCGAGGCGGGCCGCGACTCCGACCGCGGCCAGGCGGTCCTCTTCGGCACGACGAGGCTCTTTCTCGAGCACTTCGGCTTGAAGTCGCTCCGCGAGCTCCCGCCGCTGGAGGACTTCGCCCCCAACGAGGAGTCCAAGCGCTTCATCCGCGAGCGGCTCTCGGGCCGGCAGATATCCTCGACCCTCGAGGAGGCGGCCGACGACCTCGACGACGAGCGCGACCTTCTGGGCGACGACTTCGGCGCGGCCGAGGGCGGCGCGGGCGACGCGGCTGAGGGCGACGAGCCCCAGGCAGAGCATAGCGCCGCGCCTTCCTCCCCGGTGGCCGAAGAGAAAGGCGCGCCCGATGAGCGATGAGCTGTACCCCATGCGCCTGCAGCGCTTCCTCGCGCGCGCGGGCGTGGCGTCGCGCCGCGGCTCCGAGCGGCTCATGACCTCCGGGCGTGTGCGCGTCAACGGCGAGGTCGTGACCGAGCTCGGCAGCAAGGTCGACCCGTTGCGCGACGTCGTCACCGTCGACGGGCGTGCGTGCCGCATCCAAGAGAAGCCCTGTTACCTCATGCTGTACAAGCCCGCTGGCTACCTCACGACCATGAGCGACCCGCAGGGCAGGCCGACGGTCGCCGAGCTCGTGCCCACCTCCGACTACCCAGGGCTCTACCCCGTCGGGCGCCTCGACTTCGACACCACGGGGCTGCTCCTCTTCACGACGAATGGCAACGTCGGCCAGGATCTCCTGCATCCCTCGAGCCACGTGGACAAGCACTACGTCGCGCTCGTCCGCGGGGTGCCCGACGAGCGCGACTTCGAACGCCTGAGGTCGGGGATCATGCTCGAGGACGGGCCCGCGAGCCCTGCCGAGCCGGAGCTCCTGGGCGAGCGGGACCCGCTCTTCCGCGTTGTCGCGCCGCGCGGTGCCGGCACAGACCGCGGCGGGCACCCCAACTCCGTCGTCGGCCTCACCATCCACGAGGGCCGCAAGCACCAGGTGAAGAAGATGCTCATGGCCTGCGGCCACAAGGTGCTGCGCCTTCATCGCGACGCGTTCGGGCCGCTGCGGCTCTCCCGCCTCAAGGAGGGCTCGTGGCGTCTGCTCGACCCGACCGAGGTCGCGGCCGTAGAATCGCTGTGCAGGAAGCGCGAGAAGGGCGCGTGACGCCTCCCACCCGCTTCCCTGTAAGCTCGGACAAACGGCCCCGCCGCGGGGCCCATCGAAAGGAAACCATATGATCGTCGCCATTGACGGCCCCTCGGGCTCTGGCAAGTCTTCGGTGGCCCGCGCCATCGCGCAGCGCTGCGGCCTCACCTTCCTCGACACGGGCGCGATGTACCGCTCGGTCGCCGCCGAGTGCCTGCGCGAGGGCATCGACCCCGATGACGCCGAGGCCGTGTCCGGCGTCGCCCGCGACATCGACATCCGTTTCGGCACTTCCCGCGAGGGTCAGACCGTGTTCGCCAACGGCCGCGACGTCACGCGCGAGATCAGGACCCCTGAGGTCGAGCTCGCGGTCTCGCCCGTCTCGGCCACGCCCGCCGTCCGCGAGGTCATGGTTGCCCTGCAGCGCAAGGTCGGGGAGGGCACAGACGTCGTCGCCGAGGGCCGCGACATCGGCACGGTCGTCTATCCGAAGGCCGACGTGAAGGTCTTCCTCACCGCGAGCCCCGAGGCGCGCGCCCGCCGCCGCGCCGTGCAGCGCGAGGGCGGCAACCTCGCCGAGGACGCCGCGGCCGTGGCCGACCCCGAGGCCGAGAAGAGGATCCTCGCCGACCTCAAGCGCCGCGACGACTATGACTCGACCCGCGAGGCGTCGCCTCTGCGCCCGGCCGACGACGCCGTGGTCATCGATTCCTCGAACCTCACGTTCGAGCAGGTCATCCAGCGAATCTGCGGTCTCAGCGAGGAGCTGTCCGCCCGTCTTTGCGAGGAGAGGTAATTGACGACGACGAATGACTCCGCGCCCAAGGAAGAGCTGAGCGACGCGTCTAAGGACGCTTCCAAGGCCAAGGCAAAGAAGCCCAAGGGCAAGCTGCGCGCGTTCGCGGGCAACACCTACGAGGATTATTACGACGCCGCGATGTCCGACTTCCCGGCCCCCGCGCGCTGGCTCATGAACGTGGTCGTCGCCGCGTGCTACGCCTTCACCAAGCTCCTCTGGCCTTGGAAGGTCGAGCGCGCCGAGCTCCTCACCCAGGATGCGCGCGGCCGCGTGATCATCCAGAACCACGAGTCCATGATCGAGCCGGTCATCATGGTCGTCACTCTGTGGCGCGCGGGCATCCACACGCGCATCGTGTACAAGAAAGAGTTCGACAAGATCAAGATCGCGCAATGGCTGTTCTCCCGCGTGGGCGGCTTCCCGGTGAGTCGCGGCGACGCCGACATGAAGGTCGTGCGCCGTGCGCGCGCAGCCCTGCAGCGCGGCGAGTGCCTGCTCATCTACCCCGAGGGCACGCGCGTGAAGAACGACGCGGACGCCCAGGTGCACGGCGGCTACGTCCTCATGGCCCAGCTCGCGAAGGCCCCGGTTCAGCCGACCGCGGTCGTCGGCGCGAGGCACCTCAAGTTCCGCAGCCGCGTCGTCGTCAGGTGCGGCAAGCCCATCGAGTGGTCCGAGACGGGCGGCGGCAAGCGCAAGGAGCAGCTCGCCCGCATGGAGAAGATGGGCATGGACGCCGTCTATGCGCTTCGCGACGAGCTGCGCGCCGACTACCCTGAGCTCAAGGAATAGGAGACCCATGTCCGCACGCATCGAGATCGCCTCGGAGGCGGGCGCCTGCTACGGCGTCGAGCGCGCCCTGCGAATGGTTGAGGACGCTGCAAAGAGCTCCGAGGTCCCCGTCCACACCCTCGGCCCCCTCATCCACAACCCGCGCGTCGTCTCCGGCCTCGCCGAGAAGGGCGTGACCGTGGTCTCGTCCCCCGAGGAGTCCGCGGGCGATACCCTTCTGCTGCGCACGCATGGCGTCACGCCCGACGAGGAGCGCCGCGCCCGCGAGCTCTGCCACGAGGTGCTCGACGCCACCTGCCCCTTCGTGAAGAAGGTCCACCAGGCCGCGGCTCGTCTCGCGCGCGAGGGGTACCAGGTCGTCGTCGTGGGCGAGGCTGGCCACCCCGAGGTCGAGGCGACCCTGCCCCACGCCCCCGGCGCCGTCGTCGTGGGGTCCGCCGACGAGGCCGCGGCGCTTCCCTCCTGCAAGAAGATCGGCGTCGTCGTCCAGACGACGCAGTCGCGCGCGAACCTCGAGAAGGTCGTGGCTGCCCTGCTCGGCCGCGCCGAGGAGGTGCGCGTCGTCAACACCATCTGCGACGCCACGAGCGGGCATCAGGGCGCTTGCGCCGAGCTCGCGGCCCGCGCCGACGTGATGGTCGTCATCGGCGGCCGCATCTCCGCGAACACGAAGCGCCTCGCCGAGATCGCCTCCGGGCTCTGCCCGCGCACCCACCACATCGAGGGCGCAGACGAGCTCGACCCTTCGTGGTTCGACGGCGCCGAGCTCGTGGGCATCACAGCAGGCGCGAGCACCCCCGCGAGCCAGATCGCCGCCGTCCGCACCGCCATCGAGAGCATCGTCGCCTAAGCCCGCTTTCGGCCACCGACGAGTGCAGATAGACCAGG